>CAYVWO010000090.1:4327-8685 GCA_964455495.1 uncultured Tessaracoccus sp. | reverse complement strand
CGGCTGCGGATTCCGCTGTTGGTGGGCGAGGACTGCATCCACGGACACTCGTTTTGGAAGGGCGCGACGATCTTCCCGACGCAGCTCGGCCTGGCCGCGTCGTGGGACGCCAGGCGGCTGCAGCGCGTGGCCCGCGCGACCGCCGTCGAGGCCGCTGCCACCGGCATCCACTGGACCTTCTCGCCGGTGCTGTGCATCGCCCGCGATCTCCGCTGGGGGAGGGTCGACGAGACGTTCGGCGAGGACCCCCTTCTGATCGGCGAGCTTGCCTCGGCGATGGTGAAGGGCTACCAGGGCAAGGGGCTCACCGACGAGACGGCCATCCTCGCCACCGCGAAGCACTTCGCGGGCTACTCCGAGACCCAGGGAGGCCGCGACGCCTCCGAGGCCGACATCTCCCGCCGCAAGCTTCGCTCATGGTTCCTGCCGCCGTTCGAGCGGGTCGCGCGCGAGGGCTGCCGCACGTTCATGCTGGGCTACCAGACCATCGACGGCGTGCCCGTCACGGTCAACGAGTGGCTGCTCAGCGACGTGCTGCGCGGCGAGTGGGGCTACACCGGCACCCTGATCACCGACTGGGACAACGTGGGCCGGATGGTGTGGGAGCAGCAGGTGCAGCCCGACTACGCGCATGCCGCGGCGGCCGCGGTGAAGGCCGGCAACGACATGGTGATGACCACGCCCGGCTTCTTCGACGGCGCGCTGGAGGCCATCCGCGACGGGCTGCTTGAGGAGCCGGACCTCGACGCCGCCGTCGGGCGCATCCTCACGCTCAAGTTCGAGCTGGGGCTCTTCGAGAACCCTCGCCGCCCAGACCGGGAGCGGATCGCCACCGCGATCGGCACCGCGACGCACGGCAGGCTCAACCTGGAGGCCGCGCGCCGTTCGCTCGTGCTGCTGCGAAACGAGGACGGCACGCTGCCGCTGGCGGGCGGCTACAGGGCCGATCGCTCGGGCCGCGCCGCCGACGGCGATCCCGCGCCCAAGCGGATCGCCGTGGTCGGCCCGCTTGCCGACGACGCGCAGACCCAGCTCGGCGACTGGGCCGGGGGATCGGGCCAGGCCGGCTGGCTGGACGGCCAGCCGCGAGACATGATCACCACCGTGCTCGACGGCCTGCGCGCGCACGCCCCGTCGAACTGGACGGTGACGCACGCCCCGGGCGCCGAGATCCTCACCCACGGCAGCCACCCCGACGGCGACTACTTCCCCGACGGCCAGCCCCGTCCGCCGCTGGTGGTCGCGAGCGAGCCTGACGAGCGGCTGATCGCCGACGCGGTGGCCGACGCGGAGCGCGCCGACTACGTCGTGGCCGTCGTCGGGGACCGGATCGAGCTGGTCGGCGAGGGCAAGTCGACGGCGACGTTGGACCTGATCGGCGGGCAGGTCGCGCTGCTCGACGCGCTGGCGAGGACCGGGAAGCCCCTCATCGTGGTGCTGCTCGCCTCCAAGCCGCTCGTGCTCCCGGCATCCGCGCTCGACGCCGCGGCGATCGTCTGGGTGGCGAACCCGGGCATGAAGGGCGGGCGCGCGGTCTCCGAGCTGCTGCTCGGCCTGATCGAGCCGTCGGGCCGCCTGCCGATCTCTTTCGCCCGGCACGCCGGGCAACAGCCCACCTACTACAACCAGATCCGCGGCCAGCACGGCGACCGCTACGCCGACCTCACGCAGGCGCCCGCGTTCGCGTTCGGCGAGGGCCTGTCCTACACCTGGGTCGAATACGAGCATCTTGTGCTCGACGAGTACGCCGTTCCGACCGACGGCGTCGTGCGCGCGGAGCTCACGCTGCGCAACGTCGGCGAGCGTCCCGTGCGGGAGACCGTGCAGGCCTACGTCAGCGACCGCGTCACCTCGGTGAGCTGGGCCGACCAGGAGCTGAAGGGCTTCCTCCAGGTGGACCTGGCGCCGGGGGAGGAGAAGCGCGTCGCGCTGGAGATTCCCGTGGCGGACCTCGCGATCGTGGACGCCAACGGCAATCGCGTCGTCGAGCCGGGAGAGTTCGAGCTGCGCGTCGGCCGATCCAGCCGCGACCCGTGGACCCAGCGCGTAACGTTCAGAGTCACCGCTCCTTGAGCCACGCCAAAGGAGCGAAGCGACGCAGCGCGCGTCGAAAGGACTAGACCGGCGCTGGGGCCCGGTGTGAGTGGGCCACGATGCCGTCCCAGAGGCGGCGCAGGCGCGCGACCATGTCGATGGAGCGGTCGAGCAGCCACTGCTGCTGCAGGCCGTCCGCGGCGGCGACCATGAGCGTGGCGATCTCGTCGGGATCGGCCTTTTGGCCCATCTCGTCGGCCTCCTGGGCGGCGCGCACGATCTGCGCCAGTTGGCCGCGAACCCACTCGTAGCGCTCGGTGAAGTACTCGTGAGCCGGGTGGAGCCCGATGCTCGCCTCGGCGGAGAACTCGATGTAGAGCTGGACGAGGCCCGGCACGTGGGCGTTGTGCTCCATGATGGCGAAGAAGCCCTCGATGGTCGGCCGCGCGCTCTGAAACCGGGCGGTGTCCTGCTCGTCACGGGTGCGCAGGACCGCCATGTACAGGTCCTCGCGCGAGTCGAAGTAGTGCGCGAGCCCGGCCTGGCTGAGCCCGACCCGGCGGGCGATCTCGCGATTCGAGGCGCTTCGGCAGCCCATCTCGGCCACGACGTCGAGGGCGACGCGGAGGATCTCCTTCCGCTTCGCCTCCCCTTTGGCATATGGACCGCGCGCACTCATGACGTGCAGCCTACCGAATGGGCGGGAACGCCCGGCCTCAGGCCTACCGGCCGTCATATCTGACGGAAGGCGAAGGGCCGGGCCAGGTCTCCCCCCTGGCCCGGCCTCTCACCGGTGCGTGCGTGGCGCCTCCGCCTACTTCGCGCCCTTGATGGGTACGACCACCGCGCCGCCGATCAACGCCATGATTCCCGCTGTCCAGAGCATGAAGGTGTAGTTCTGCCCGGCTCCGACGTTGAGCAGCATCGCCGCGAACGGTGGTGCGATCGACTGCGGCAGCGCGTTCGCGATGTTGAACACGCCCAGGTCCTTTCCTGCGTCGTCGGGGTTCGGGAGGACGTCGACGACCAGCGCCAGGTCCACGCCGACGTACACACCGTAGGCGGCACCAAGCAGAAGCTCTAGCAGGTAGCACTGGGGAACGCTGCTGATGTGAATCAGCATGTAGGTGCCGAGGGCGAAGAAGGCCGTAGAGGTCCAGACGAAGACCTTGCGTCGGCCGAGGCGGTCCGACAGCATGCCCGCGATCCACGCCGTGATCATCAGGGCGCCGGTTACACGAGCGTGGTGTTGGCGATCAGGGCCGGGATGTCCGCGCTTTCGACGCCGAGGTGGTGTCCCATGTAGGCGAAGCGGAAGGTGGTGAATCCGAAGCTCGCGAAGGTGATCAGGAAGCGCGACCACCACGCCATCGAGAAGTCGGGATGCTTGGTCGGGCTCACCCAGAACGTCTCCGCCCAGTCGCGAAGCGTCATCCGCGGCGGCTTGGCCGGCAGCACCTGGTCGGGGAGCACGAGGCAGAACACGATCGCGACCACGATGGCGACGACCGCAGGCAGCACGAACATCAGGATCAGGCTCGACCCGAACCAGCTTGCCACGTACACGCCGCCGACGATGCCGGCGTTCTGGGCGATGCCGAGCAGCGCCGTGATCTTGCCGCGCTGGAACTTCGGGACCTGGTCGGCGATGGTGGCGACGAACGGCGCGAGCGCCATGTTCGCGCCGAGCTGCGCGATGGACCAACCGACCGTCGCCATGGTCAGGGTCGCGCCGGAGGCCATGACCGCAAGACCAACCGTCATGATGGCGGTGCCGACGAGGATCCAGGGACGACGACGACCCCACCTCCCCGTGGTGCGGTCGGAGTCGCTCAAGCACTACGCGGCCAACAACCAGGAGACGGACCGGCTGCGGGTCTCCAGCGACGTCGATCCCCGCGCGCTGCGCGAGATCTACCTGCGCGGATTCCAGCGGGTCGTCACCGACGCCCAGCCGTGGACCGTGATGTGCTCCTACAACCGGGTCAACGGAACTTACGCCTCGCAGGACCCGTGGCTGCTCACCGACGTGCTGCGCGGCGAGTGGGGCTACGAGGGCATCGTCGTGTCCGACTGGGGCGCGGTCGAAGACCGCGTCGAGGGCGTCAAGGCGGGGATGGACCTGGAGATGCCCGGCACCCGCGGCCGGACGGACGCCGAGGTCGTCGCCGCGGTGCGCGAGGGGCGTCTCGACGAGGCGGCGGATGGCGAGGGCGTCGACCAGGGGAAGGAGGTCGCCCTCGGTGGGCGGCCACGCCCGAAAGACGAGGGCCAGCTCGACGTCGACGCCCCGCGCCTGGCCGTCGGCGCGGAAGCTATAAGGG
>CAYVWO010000090.1:3739-4317 GCA_964455495.1 uncultured Tessaracoccus sp. | reverse complement strand
TCGTGCTGCTGAAGAACGACGACGGCGTGCTCCCGCTCGCGCGGGACGCGCGTGTCGCGGTCATCGGCGAGTTCGCCGCGGTCCCGCGGTTCCAGGGCGCCGGGTCGTCGAAGATCAACCCCACCCGGGTCGATACCGCGCTGTCCGAGATCCGCGCGCTGGCGGGCACGGAGGTCGCCTACGCGGCCGGTTTCTCGATCGACGGCGAGGGCGACGCCGCCGCGCTGCGCGACGAGGCCGTGGCCGTCCCGGGGCCGGCTGACGCCGTCGTGCTGTTCCTCGGCGTGCCCGCGGTGGAGGAGTCCGAGGGCTTCGACCGCACCCACATCGACCTGCCCGCGGCGCAGCTTGAGCTGCTCGACGCCGTGGTCGAGGCCAACCCGAACGTGGTCGTCGTCCTGTCCAACGGCGGCGTCGTCGCGCTGCCCTTCGCGGACAAGGTGCCGGCCATCCTCGAGGCGTGGCTGCTCGGCCAGGCCGGAGGCGGCGGCACCGCCGACGTGCTGTACGGCGTCGTCAACCCCTCGGGCCGACTCGCGGAGACCATCCCGCAGCGGCTGGAGGACACACCGGCTTAC
>CAYVWO010000090.1:1730-3729 GCA_964455495.1 uncultured Tessaracoccus sp. | reverse complement strand
TAGACTGATAAGGTTTCTCGCACAAGCGTTCTCAGGAAAAAAGTTGAGCGCGTGTCGTGCGACGAAGGAGTCCCCACCGTGACCGATCCCCGTTCCTCGGACCTCACCCTCGAAGAGAAGGCCTCGCTGACCAGCGGCGCCGACTTCTGGACCACGAAGGCGGTGGACCGCGTCGGCATCCCGTCGGGCCGACTCGCGGAGACCATCCCGCAGCGGCTGGAGGACACACCGGCTTACGGGAACTTCCCCGGCGAGCACGGCCACGTGCGCTACGGCGAGGGGCTGCTCGTCGGCTACCGCTGGTACGACGAGCGCGGCCTCGACGTCACCTATCCCTTCGGCCACGGCCTCTCATACACGACGTTCGCATACGGCGACGCGACGGCGGTGGTCGCCGAGAGCGGCGACGTCGTCGTGACGGTCCCGGTGACGAACACGGGATCGGTTGCGGGCCGCGAGGTCGTGCAGGCCTACACCTCGCTGCCCGGGTCCTCGGTGCAGCGCCCGCCGCGCGAGCTGAAGGCCTTCGCGAGCGTGCCGCTGGAGCCGGGGGAGACGAAGGACGTCGTGCTGACGATCCGTCGCTCCGAGCTGACCTACTGGGACGTCCGGGTAGACCGCTGGGTCCTGGAGGGCGGCGAGTACGTCGTCGAGGTGGGCGCGTCCAGCCGCGACCTGCGTTCCCGCGCCTCAGCGAGGGTGGAGGGCGACGTCGTCACCCTGCCGGTCTCCATGGGTTCCTCCTTCGAGGAGCTGCTGCTCGACCCGGTCGTCGGCGCGGACCTCCAGGCGGCGATCGACGCGAAGTTCGGCGGGGACAACACGCTGATCACCGTGCTCGGCAACTTCCCGGTCGGCCGCCTCGACGGCTTCCCGCTGCCCCGCGAGGAGATCGAGGAGCTGGTCAGGCGCGCCCAGGAGGGCTGAGGGCGAGTCCGCTGGCGCGGCGGGCAGGGGTCGCGATGGCCGCGGCCAGGGACTCCCAGGAGCCGTAGAGGCGAACCCCCTCGTGGGCGCGGGTGATCGCGGTGTAGAGCAGCTCGCGGGTGAGTAGCGGCGAGCCGAGCGGGGGCAGGACGATCGACACGCGGTCGAACTGGCTGCCCTGCGACTTGTGGATGGTCATCGAGTGCAGGTCCGCGGCGTCGTCGAGGAGCGCGGGGGAGACGGTGAGGAGGCCGTCGGGGCGGTCGACGGCCGCGAGCAGGGTCTCTTCGGGGCCCGTGATGACCACGGCGGTGTCGCCGTTGCTGAAAAGGTCGCTGTTGTGCTGGATGAGCAGCGGCTGGCCGACGTAGGCGCGGCCCTCGAAGCCGTAGCCCGGAAGCTGGCCAGCGAGCCAGGAGCGCACCGAGCGCGCCCAATGGGCGACGCCGAACGGCCCCTCCCGGTGCCCGCACAGGATGCGGTGGCGGCCAAGCCAGGCGTTGGCTCCCGCGCCGTCGCCGGCGAGCGCGCGGGCGCGGACCCCCTCGGCGACGTCGAGCGCATCGGCCCGCACCGTTGAAAGGTGTGCGGGGTCGGCGGCGCCGTCGAAGCCGATCAGCTCGATAGCCGGGCCACCGTCGACGGCCGCCCGCGCGGCGTCCTCGTCGCCCGCGAGGATGGCGGCGGCGAGGCGGTTGATCTGGTCGTTGGAGCGGTAGTTGTGCACCAGCCGAGCGATGGCGCCGCCGGGGGCGCGGACGAGGTCGTCGGCCGTCTCGATGTCCGCGAGCACCGCGCCCGCCTCGACGGAGCGGAGCTGGTGGGCGTCGCCGAGCAGGATCAGCCGCGTCGCCGGGGCCAACGCACCGAGAAGCAGCGCCATCAGCTCCAGCGAGACCATGGAGGTCTCGTCGACGACCACGACGTCGAACGGCAACGGGTTGCCCGGCCCGAACTCGGTCTCCGCGGAGCGGGGACGAAGCCCCAGCAGCTTGTGCAGGGTGCCGCCCCAGGTGGCGCCGCCGGCGCCGCCGCCGGTGGTGACGAGCCGCGCGGCGGCCTTGCCGGTCGG
>CAYVWO010000090.1:0-1720 GCA_964455495.1 uncultured Tessaracoccus sp. | reverse complement strand
TGCGCGTCGAGCGCCACGCGGGGCGAAGCCGGGGCCAGCGCGACGAGCAGTTCCTTGACGATGGTGGTCTTGCCCGTGCCGGGGCCGCCGGTGATGACCGTGGTGTTGTGCGCCAGGGCCGCGGCGACGGCGTCGCGCTGGTGGTCGTCGAACTGGGGTGGAAGCGCGGGGAGCGGGACGGGCGCGCCGGGTTCGGCGTCGCTGCGGGCGCGGAGCAGGTCGGCGAGCCGGCGCTCCTGCCGCCAGTACCGGTCGAGGTAGAGCAAGGAGCCGTCCAACCGGAAGGCGCGGCCCTCGCCGTCGGGGCCGGCCACCGCGGGCGAGGCGGCGACCGCCGCGAGCCACGCCGTCGGCTCCGGCCAGGGAAGGGGGGCGACCTCCACGTCCGCCTCGCCGTCGACCTCCGGGAGGAGCCCATCGGCGGTGGCAAGGTCGAGGCAGACGGATCCCAGGCGCAGCTCGCGCACCACCAACGCGAACGCGAGCTGGACGGCGGGATCGGCCTCGCCGGACAGGTCTCCGACGCGGCGCGCGAGGTGGAAGTCGACCAGGCTGAGCATGCGCGCGTCGCAGAACGCGGCGAGGATGCCGGTGGCGGCGATGGGTCGTTCACGCACGGCGGCCTCCCAGCAGCTCGGACGCTGCGACGGTGAGGCCCGCGGGCGGGAACCAGCCGAACACGCCGCAGCTCGCGCCGTCGACGACCGGGGTGGACGGCCCGGCCATGCCGCGGACGAAGAGGTAGGCAACGCCGCCGAGGTGCCGCGCGGGGTCGTAGCCAGGGAGGCGCGTTCCGAGGAAGCGGTGCAGCGCCACGCAGTACAGCATCGCCTGCAACGGGTCGTGCGCGGCCATCATCGCCTCGGCCATCGGCGCCGGGGCGTAGTGGGCGAGAGTCAGGTCGGCCTCGGCGCTGGGAGCCAGGCGGTTCGTCTTGTAGTCGACGACGACGTAGCGGCCGCCGGGCAGCCGAAGGACGGCGTCGATGGATCCGGTCAGGAAGCCGTTCAGGACCGCGTCGGCCGCCTCGGACGCGCGCAGCCTCGCGGGGTAGGCCGCGAGCGGGTCGTCGGCGGGGAGGCGCGCGGCCATCAGGTCCGCGAGGTCCGCGAGCGTGGCCGGGGCGCCGGAGTCGGCGAGGGGGAGGTCGAAGTCGAGCTCCGGGAGCCGGTCGGCGACGGGAAGGTCGGTGAGCGCGACGTCTGCGACCGGCAGCAGCGGCGTGCGGCAGACCTCGACGACGGCCGCCGCGAGCCGAGCAGCCTCGGCCCTCGTCAGGCCGTACTCCGGAGCCAACTCCGCGATCAGGGCTTGCGCGTGTGCGTCGAGCGCGGCTGGCGACCAGTCGAGGCGCTCCAGCACGGCGTGGACCAGCGTGCCGAAGCCCGCGCCCGCGGGGAGGTCGGCCATGGGTGAGCTGTTGTCGAGTCCTCGTGGAAGGTCGGGGCCTTTCGACGCGGTCGCGGTCGACTCCGTCGACGCGCCCGGCTCAAGGAGCGTAGATGTGGTCGACTCCATCGACGCGCCCGGCTCGAGGAGCGGCGGGAGGGAGTCTGGCTCATCGACAACGGTGCCGTGAGAGGCCTCGTGGAGGCCGGCGGTCAGGCCGGAGTAGGACGTGCGTCGCCAGGACTGGTCGACCACGCGGTCGAACCTCGACACCACCAAGTCCGGGGTTCCTTGAGTTCCCGACGCGTGGTGCGGTTCGGCGACAGCAGGC
>CAYVWO010000089.1:0-8736 GCA_964455495.1 uncultured Tessaracoccus sp. | reverse complement strand
CGTCATCACAGCCACTCCGGCTCCCTCCACCACAGCCGCTGGGGCCGTCTCAACCTGCCTGCTCATCGTGTTCCTCCTTGATCGGAGTTACACCGTTGACCGTACAGTCCCAAGGCGCAAGCTTCCTGGCCGCGATGCGCGACCTCTCATTCACCGAGAACGTGACCCTCCGCTTCGCCAAGGCCCTCTATGTCTTGGGTATCGTCGCCAACGCGCTGGCCTGGATCGGCGGTACCCTGGCGATGTTCGGCCTCGCGACGGCAACCGCATCCAGCTACTTCGACGACGGGGCGGGTGCCATGTACGGTGCGGCGATCATGTCGCTGCTGTTCGGCTGGATCCCGGCGCTGCTGAACGTCGTGGTCCTCCGAGTCTTGATCGAGTTCGTGGTCGCGAATGTGTCGACGGCGCAGAACACGGCCAGGCTGGTCGCGGCACTCGAGCGCAACAGTTAACCGAAGCAGAGACCAGAGAGCCGGTGCCCAGTCGATTCGGGGCACCGGCTCTTGCTGTCCCCTTTGGTCTTCTAGTTCCGCAGCGACCCGATCTTTCGCCAGAACGACCCCCAGAGCAGGACACCGAGCAGCAGGAACAGATAGATGCCCAGCCATAGGTCGCGGCTTCCGAGGGCGGCAGTGTCCCAGCCAAGCCCGTGGGCGACCGCGATCGGGACTGTACGGTCGACGGTGAGTTCGGCCCCCTGGAGGCCGCCGAGTGGGGTTCCTGCTTCGAGGAGGCCGGAGCCGAACTGTGGCCGGCGGTCTGCGCTTGGGTGCGGTCGGGCTCCTACGTCGCCGAGGGCCGCGGCGACCTCCCCAGCATCAGCGACTTCCAGGAGAGGTACGCCGGCCACTGGGACACCTTCAAGGAGTACGCCGAGCAGCTGGCCGAGGAGACCGGCCTGCAGCAGGGCTGGCCGGAGGAGGCCACCCGATACTTCGACTGGACGCGCTGGGTCGCCGACCTCGCGCACGACTACGCCGTCCTGGACGCCCCGGCCGACCAGGGCTACGGCGTCTACGTCTTCCGCAACCTGTGACCCGACCCCGGTGACCATCGGTCACCGGGGTCCTCACTTTCACAGCTGGCGCTCGTCGCTGACTGCCGGAGAGACGCCCGGCTCGGTCGCCAGCTCGACGATGAGCCGCTCCCTGGCGCTGGGCGCGGTCGGCACCTCGTAGATGCCGCGGGCGACGAGGCTGCGCTTCTGGCGGGCGTCCGCGATGCGACCCGCCTCATGGTCCTCCTTGGCCTCAGCGAGCAGAGCGATGCGCCGCTCCAGCTCAGCCCGGACATCAGGATGGAAAGCCAGCCCGATCTTGGAGTCAAGCAGCTTCGCCCCGACACCCTTCGCGCCCTTCTGGTCGGGACCACGGTCCTCGACGAGGCGCTGGCCGGCCTGCAGCCGTGCCCAGGCGTCCTCGTCGAACTCCGCCCAGGCATCCAAGGTCGCCTGAGCCTTGGCACCGTCGGCCCTGAGGCCGCGCACCCCAGAGACGGCCATGGGCGGTCCGCTGAGCATCCAGTCGAGTACCTCGTCGACGGCCTCCAGTGCGCCCTCAAGCTCGGCCTCGACCGAGTCGTAGCCGCGATTGCGCACCCAGCCTGTCACGCCCGCCCTTTCGGCGACGCTCCAGAGGGAATAGCGGTATCCGACGCCCTGCACGCGACCCGTGACGACGACATGCACTCGCTTCATGATCCTCGTCCTTCCCGGGTCGGTGTCAGCCTCTTGGTTTCGACACGGTCCGGCGCTTCGCGCGGGGACCGGCCCAACCAGCGGTGGTCGTGTCCGGCTCAACCACCGAGCGTCCAACGCTGGCGGCGGTCAGCCGCGGATCGGGAGCGTGGCGTCGAGGTTGTCGCCGACGAGGACGAGTTGCTGGTCGTCGCCGGCGCCCGAGACGCCGAGGACAGTCAGGCGCGGGCCCATGTCCATGGTGCAGGCGCCCTCGTTGGCCTTGAAGGTGACGGTGATCGCGTCATCGGCCTCGTCGATGTTCTCGACGATCGGCGTGCATGACGACGATCCCCAAGTCAGCAGGACGACGCCCTTCTCGTCGTCGAACCAGCCCGCACTGGGGGCGTAGTCGGTGGGCTCGCCGGGAACGCCGGTCAGGTCGTCGTCGCCGTCAATCTCGAAGCGGACCGTCTGATCGAGGTAGGTCAGCGCGAGTGTGACGTCCTCCCGAGGATTCACGCCCGCGGGAACCCCGACGAGGCTCGCCCGCGGCGCCAGGTCCTTGGTGCAGGGCCGTCCCTCGGGATCGGTCAGCGCCACCGTGATCTCCTGGCCCGACGCCGTGGCGGCCTCGGCGACAGGCACGCACGACGACGAGCCCCAGGTCACGACGCCGAGGAGACGGCCGTCATCGAGCCAAGCGGCGTCGGCCTGCATCGCGGGCTCGGTGGGCGTCGTGGTGGGCGGTGGGGTAGGAGTCTGCACCGGGCTGGACGGCCCGGCGGGCGTGGTGCCGCTTGCGCAGCCGACCACTGTGAGAACAGGTGCGAGGAGGAGAACGCAGGCGATGCGGCGAAGGATCATCTGTCCATCGTATGCGTCCACGTGGGCATCGAAGTAGCTTGGGCGGCTTCCTCCGCCCACTGAAAGCTCCGGGAGTTGCTGGGACAATCGGTCCATGTTTTCTGAGCGGAGGAACCCGTGACGGCCGAAGTTGAGCGCGCCTTCGAACTGGCCCCCGGACAGGAGCTGCCGGCTCTGCCCGGACTGGGGGAATCTCGCGAGTTCGTGCTGGAGGCCACGTACTACGACACCCGGCACTTCGCGCTGACCCGGGCCCGGCACGTGCTGCGCCGTCGGGTCGGCGGCGACGACGAGGGCTGGCACGTCAAGCTGCCGGGCACCGACGTCGAGCACCGGATCGAGCACCACGCGCCGGTGGGCACGCCGCGTCCGCCCGCGGAGCTCCGCGCGCTCGTCGCAGGCCCCTTGGCCGGGCAGGCGCTGCTGCCGGTGGCGCGGCTGCACACCGTCCGTAGGCAGGCCGAACTGCGCGGTCCGGGCGGCGAGTTGTGGGCCCTGGTGTGCGTCGACGACGTGACCGCGACCTCGCCGGTCGCCGAGCAGACCTGGCGCGAGGCCGAGATCGAGCTGGCCGGTGGCCCAGCCGGACTCATCGACGACCTCACCGCCCGGCTCGCGAATGCCGGAATCCACCCGGCGCTAATGCAGGCCAAGATCGGACGCACCCTCGGCGTGGCGATTGAGGCCGACGACCAGCGTTCCGCCGGGCAAATGCTGGCGGCCGATGTGGTTCTGGACTACCTGTCGGTCCACCTGGGCACGCTGCAGGCGCTGGAGGCCGGCGTGCTCGCCGATCAGCCGGACGCGGTGCATCGCAGCCGGGTCGCCACCCGCCGAATGCGCTCCGCGCTGGCTGCCTTCGAGCTGCTGTTCGAGCGCGGCGCCGCGCGCGAGCTGCGTGCCGAACTCGCCTGGCACGCCGTCGAACTCGGCGCGCCTCGGGACGCCGAGGTGCTGCGCGATCACGTGCTGAGCGCGCTGGACAGCATCGGCGTGGCCGAGACCGCCCCGCAGCGTGGCGAAATCGCCACTCGACTGAACGGCGTCCACCGCGCCGCACACGCCGAGCTCGCAGAGACCATGGCCACGCGGCGCTACGACGAGCTGCACGAGCGGCTGGCCGGGTGGCTGACGGCCCCGCAGCTCACCGCGGCGGCCGCAGCCCCAGCGGTCCCCCTGCTGCACGGCCTGCTGGACCGGGCCCGCGGCCGGGCCGCTAAGCGCTACGGCCGGGCACTGGCCGACCCGTCGGATATGGCCGGCTGGCACGAGGCGCGCAAGGCCGCCAAGGCCGTCCGCTACTGCGCGGAGGCCGTGGTCGCGGCCTTCGGCGACCGGGCCTGTGCCCATGCCGCCGCCTGGGAGGCCGTCACCGACGCCCTCGGCGAGGTGCAGGACTCGGTGGTCGCTCGGAAGGCGTTCGCCGATCGGGCCGGGGACCCGGTGGTGGACGCCCTGCTCGCCTTTCAGGTGGGACGCGGCAGGGCGGAACTGGCCCGCGGCCGCGCCGCTCTGGAGTCGGCATTGGCCGCCAGCTTGTAGGGTGAGTTTCTCGATGACTGAGGAGAGCGACCGGGTCGACGATGACGGTCGCCGCTGCTCGAAAGGACGCCCATGCCCGGCCCACACCTGAAGACCCTCACGGCCCCCGACGGCACCGTGTTCCGCGACCTCGATCACGACGGCGTCATGGCGCCCTTCGAGGATCCGAGGTTGTCGGCAGAGGAGCGGGCCGCGGATCTGCTTGCGCGGCTGTCCCCGGCGGAGAAGGCCGGGCTGATGTTCCACAACGTGATCGAGATGGGCGAGGGCGGGGCGCTGCTGGCTGGCGACGGCGCCATCTCGCGCGCGTCGACCGAGGAGTTGGTGGCCGCCCGGTTCCAGAACCACTTCAACGTGCACGCGATGCAGGACGTGCGGGCGAGCTGCCGGTGGTACAACGCCATCCAGGAGGTCGCGGCCACCACTCCGCATTCGATCCCCGTGACGATCAGCTCGGACCCGCGGCACAGCGTCACCGAGAACGCGGGGGCGGGCTTCATGTCCGGCGACATGTCCTCGTGGCCAGAGCCGCTTGGACTCGCCGCGCTGAACGACGCCGAGCGCGTCCGTGAGTTCGCCGACATCGTGCGCCAGGAGTACGTGGCCGTCGGCATCCGCTCGGCGCTGCACCCCCAGATCGACCTGGGTACCGAGCCCCGGTGGGGGCGGCAGTACCACACCTTCGGCAACGACGCCGAGGCCGTGGCCGACGCCGCGCAGGCCTATGTCGAGGGGCTGCAGGGTGCGCCGGAGCTGGGCGCGGAGTCGGTCGCGGCGATGGCGAAGCACTTCCCGGGCGGCGGGCCGCAACTCGACGGCGAGGACCCGCACTTCCCGTACGGCCGCGAGCAAATCTACCCGGGCGGCCGTTTCGACGAGCACCTGATTCCCTTCGAGCGGGCCATCGCCAGCGGCGTCTCCGCGCTGATGCCGTACTACGGCCTCCCCGTCGACCTGGTCGTCGACGGCGAGCCGGTAGAGCCGATCGGGTTCGGCTTCAACCGTCAGATCCTGACCGGCCTCCTGCGGGAGAGGCTGGGCTACGACGGCGTGATCTGCACGGATTGGTGCCTGATCACGGGCGACCTCGTGTGGGGTAAGTGGCTTCCCGCGCGGGCGCACGGCGCCGAGGATCTCACCGAGTACGAGCGCGTCGTCAAGGTCCTGCACGCCGGCGCCGACCAGTTCGGCGGCGAGTCCTGCCCCGACCTGGTCCTGCGGGCGCTCGACGAGGGGCTCATCACGTCGGAACGCCTGGACGCATCGGCGCGTCGACTGTTGCGGGTCAAGTTCCAGCTCGGCCTGTTCGACGACCCGTTCGTCGACGAGGACGCCGCGGTCGAGGTCGTCGGTTGCGCGGAGTTCCGCGCCGCCGGTCGTCGGGCGCAGGCCGAGTCGATGGTGGTGCTGCGCAACGACGGCGGCCTCCTCCCGCTCGCGGGTGGGCGCCGGGTCTACGCGGAGGGCCTGGCCGAGGACGAGGCGCGTCGGCTCGGCGAGGTGGTCGCCGACCCGTCCGAGGCGGACGTCATCGTCGTCAGGCTGCCCTGCCCCTACCAGGAGCGCGACGACCTCTTCCTGGAGTCCTTCTTCCACCAAGGCACCCTCGAGTACCGTCCCGGCCTGCTCTGGCACCTGCGCGACCTCGCCCGGCGCGCGCCCCTGGTCGTCGTTCCCAACCTCGAGCGCCCGGCCATCCTCACGCCGTTGACGCAGTTCGCGAGCGCGATCGTCGGCGAGTTCGGCTCGGGCGCGGCGGCCGTCGTCGACGTGCTCAGCGGCGCGGTTGCTCCGTTGGGGCGGCTGCCGTTCGAGATCCCGCGCTCGATGGACGCCGTGCGGGCCTCGGCCTCCGACGTCGCCAACGACACCGTCGACCCGGTCTTCGAGCACGGCTTCGGGCTGCGCTTCTGACACAATGGCTCGATGCTGCTGACCGTCACGATGACCGGGCCCGAGGCGACCGGGCTCGGGTACCTGCTGCACAAGCATCCCGACCGGGTCCAGTCCTTCTCGCTTCCCGTGGGCGAGGCGACGGTGTTCTACCCGGAGTCGTCGCCGGAGCGCGTGACGGCGGCGCTGCTGCTCGAGGTCGACCCGATCTCGATGGTGCGGCGTCGGCTGAAGACTCGCGAGGGGCTCTCCCTGACCGACTACGTCACCGACCGGCCGTACGCGGCGTCGTCGATGTTCGCCGTCGCGATGGGCCGGGTGTTCACCACCGCGCTGAACGGCAGGTGCGACTCCCACCCGGAGCTGGCCGCCGCGGCGCTGCCGCTCGAGCTTCGCGTCCCGGCCGTCCCCACCAGGGGCGGCGCGTCGCTGGTGAGGGCGCTCTTCGAGCCCCTCGGCTGGCGCGTCCAGACGACGACGGCGCCCTTCGGCCCCGACGGTGCCTGGGGTGACGCGCCCTACGTCGACCTCACGTTGACGGGCACCGTCCGGCTGGCCGACGCGCTGTCCCAGCTCTACGTGCTGCTCCCGGTGCTCGACAACGCGAAGCACTATTGGGTGAGTTCCGACGAGGTCGACAAGCTGGTCCGGCGCGGCGAGGGCTGGCTCGCCGAGCACCCGGAGCGCGAGCTGATCGTGCGCCGCTACCTCCGCGCGCGTCGTTCGTTCGTCGAGGACGCGACGGCGCGGCTGAACGCCCTCGACGAGGTGGTCGGGTTCGAGGACGCCGACGATGACGCGGCGGAGGAGGCCGCGGAGGAGAGCTGGACGCCGCTGCGCGTGCACCGGCTGGAGGCCGTGATGGCCGCGGTGCGCGAGGTGGGCGCGCGCCGCGTCGTCGACCTCGGCTGCGGCGAGGGCTACTACCTGCGCGCGCTGATCGAGGAGCCGACGGTCACCGAGGTCGTCGGCATCGACGTCTCGCCGCGCGTCCTCGAGTACGCGGAGCGGAAGCTGAATCTCGACCGGCGCCCGGACCGGCAGCGGGACAAGCTGACGCTACGGCAGTCGTCGGTGACCTACCGCGACGACGCGATCGCCGGGTTCGACGCCGTGCTGCTGATCGAGGTGATCGAGCACCTGGAGCCGGACCGCATCGCGTCTCTCGAGGCCAGCGTCTTCGGCGCCGCCCGGCCGAAGCACGTGATCCTCACCACTCCCAACCGCGAGTACAACAGCCGCTACGAGCTCGCCGACGGCCAGTGGCGGCACCCGGACCACCGCTTCGAGTGGACAAGGGCGGAGCTGGAGGCCTGGGCGACCCGCGAGGCCGACGCGCACGGCTACCGCGTCGCGTTCCGCACCGTGGGCGACGTCGACCCAGAGCTCGGCGCAGCCACGCAACTGGCCCTGTTCACCGACGCGCGCACTCAGGAGGCCGACCGTGACTGAGCTGCACATCCCAGGTCTCAGCCTCGTCGTGCTCGTTGGCGCGTCGGGCTCGGGCAAGACCACCTTCGCCCGCCGGGCCTTCGCCCCGTTCGAGGTGATCAGTTCCGACTACTGCCGTGCGCTGGTCAGCGGGGATGAGAATGACCAGTCGGCCAGCGGGGACGCGTTCGACGTGCTGCACTACATCGCGGGCAAGCGCCTCGACCGCGGGCTGCTCACCGTCGTCGACGCCACGAACGTGTCGCGGGAGTCGCGCGTGAAGCTCGTGGAGCTGGCCCGGGCCCATGACGTTCTGCCCGTGGCCATCGTGCTCGACGTGCCCCTGGAGGTGGCGCTTGAGCGCAACGCCACGCGCCCCGACCGCGACTTCGGCCCCGGGCCGGTCAAGCGGCAGACGGTGATGCTGCGCAAGTCCCTGCGCGGGCTGGGCCGCGAAGGCTTCCGCACGGTGCATGTCCTGAAGTCGGTGGAGGAGGTAGACCGGGCGACGATCGTGCGGGACCGGCTGCTCAACGACTACTCGGACCAGCATGGCCCCTTCGACATCGTCGGCGACATCCACGGCTGCCTCGACGAGCTGCTCACCCTGCTCGGCGTCCTGGGGTACGAGATCCACCGCGACGAGCAGGGCCGCGCCGTCGACGCCTCCCACCCCGAGGGACGCACGGTCGTGTTCGTCGGCGACCTGGTCGACCGCGGGCCCTCGTCGGTGGGCGTCCTGCGCCTCGCGATGGGCATGACCGCCGCCGGGCACGCGTTGGCGGTGCCCGGCAACCACGAGGCGAAGCTGGTCCGCGCGCTCGACGGCCGCAACGTGCAGGCCACGCACGGACTTGAGACGACGCTGGCCGAGCTCGCCGCGGAGACCCCGGAGTTCCGCGACCAGGTTCGCGAGTGGTGCCGCGCGCTGGTCTCGCACCTGGTCCTCGACGACCGGCGCCTCGTCGTCGCCCACGCCGGGTTGAAGGAGGCCTACCACGGGCGCGCCTCCGGCCGGGTGCGCTCGTTCGCGCTGTACGGAGACACGACGGGGGAGACCGACGAGTACGGCCTCCCGGTGCGTTACCCCTGGGCCGACGAGTACCGGGGCCGCGCGACGGTCGTCTACGGCCACACCCCGACGCCCGTGCTGGAGTGGATCAACAACACGCTGTGCCTCGACACCGGGTGCGTCTTCGGCGGCAGCCTCTCCGCCCTGCGCTACCCCGAGCGCGAGACCGTGCAGGTGCCGGCCGAGGCCGTCCACTACGAGCCGGCCAAGCCGTTCCTGACGACCGCCCCGCAGCGCGGCGAGGACGAGTTGC
>CAYVWO010000088.1:0-8765 GCA_964455495.1 uncultured Tessaracoccus sp. | reverse complement strand
TCCTGGAACGCGGCGACCGAGGCGGTCTGGGTGACGTCCATGCCGTCGACGAGGTGGTGGCGCACGCCCCGCCGCTCGGCGGGGGTCGGCTTGGCGGTGCCGATGTCCATGCCGCGGTAGACCAGCATCGAGTCGGCGTTGACGACCTCGGCCGGCTGACCCCGCCACGCGAGCGCGACGGCGACGTCCACGGCGAGCGCGGACTTGCCGCTGGCCGTGGGGCCGTTCAACGCGAGGATCGGGAGCACCCGATCATTCTGGCGTAGATCGGGCGCCGCAGCCCGCCGGAGGTCTACCGTTGGTGCTGCCGGGAGAAGCAGGGCCGGCACTGGACGAGAGAAAGGAGGGCCCATGGGCATCTTCGACGACATCAAGGGCCAGATCGACGCCAACGAGGAGCGCATCGAGGCCGTGATCGACGACGCCGCGGACTTCATCAAGGAGAAGACCGGCGGTCAGTTCGCTGACAAGGTCGACCAGGCCACGGACTTCCTGAAGGACAACATCGGTTCGCCCAACGACGCACCGGAGCAGCCGCAGGCCTGACCTGCGCTCCTTCTTGGATCCGGCGGCCCTTGCCCCGTCCGTCCAAGACGCAAGCATCTCGCTCAGGGCCATCCCCGCTGGGGGTGGCCCTGAGTGCTGTCTGGACTGTTACGCACTCAGGGCCGTCGAGTGCGTAACGTTCTCGCGACCACCCCTAGGGCGAAGTGGTCCCACACCCCGGCGCGGCCGGCGGCATCGGCTCGGGGCGGCGCAGCGGCATGCCCAGCCCGACGCCGGGGGTGGACGCCGCGGGTGCGCCCTGCCAGCGGGCCCAGGCGTCGCCGCCGCGGGTGCGGCGGAGGTTGGTCACGGCGCCGTCGGCGTTGAGGTGGTGCGGCGCGGCGTAGGTGATCTCGACGTCGGCGAGGTCACCGGGGCGCGGGGCGTCCATGCCCTCGGGGATCGTGACGTGCACGAGTCGGTTGTCGCGGGCGCGGCCCGAGAGGCGGTGGGTCGCGGCGTCCTTGCGGCCCTCGCCCTCGGCGAACATGACCTCGACGGTCTGGCCGACGAGCTTGTTGTTCTCCGCCCAGGTGATCTCGCCGACCAGGTCGACCAAGCGCTCGTAGCGCTCCTGGACGACGGCCTTGGGCACCTGGTCGGGCATCGTCGCGGCGGGCGTGCCGGGCCGGATCGAGTACTGGAACGTGAACGCGGCCGCGAACCGGGAGGCGCGGACGACGTCGAGGGTGCGCTCGAAGTCCTCGTCGGTCTCGCCGGGGAAGCCGACGATGATGTCGGTGGTGATCGCGGCCTCGGGCATCGCGGCGCGCACGCGGTCGAGGATGCCGAGGAACTTCTCCGACCGGTACGAGCGGCGCATGGCGCGCAGCACGGCGTCGGAACCCGACTGCAGCGGCATGTGCAGGCTCGGCATCACGTTGTGGGTCTCGGCCATGGCGGCGATGACGTCGTCGGTGAACGCGGCCGGGTGGGGGCTGGTGAAGCGGACGCGCTCCAGCCCCTCGACCTCGCCGCAGGCGCGCAGCAGCTTGCCGAACGCGAGGCGGTCGCCGAACTCGACGCCGTAGGAGTTCACGTTCTGCCCGAGCAGGGTGATCTCCTGGACGCCCTCGTCGACCAGCGCGCGCACCTCGGCGAGGATGTCGCCGGGACGGCGGTCGGTCTCCTTGCCGCGCAGCGCGGGGACGATGCAGAACGTACAGGTGTTGTTGCAGCCCACCGAGATCGACACCCAGGCGGCGTAGGGCGACTCACGGCGGGTGGGCAGCGTCGACGGGAAGCGGGTGAGCGCCTCCTCGATCTCGACCTGGCTGGCCTGCTCGATACGGGCGCGCTCGAGCAGCACGGGCAGCGAGCCGATGTTGTGGGTGCCGAACACGACGTCGACCCACGGGGCCTTCTTGACGACGGTGTCGCGGTCCTTCTGCGCCATGCAGCCGCCGACGGCGATCTGCATGCCCGGGGTCTTCGCTTTCACCGGCGCGAGGTGGCCGAGGTTGCCGTAGAGGCGGTTGTCGGCGTTCTCGCGAACGGCGCACGTGTTGAACACGACGATGTCGGCCTGGTCGCCCTCGGGGGCGCGCGCGTAGCCCGCGTCCTCGAGCAGCCCGGAGATGCGCTCGGAGTCGTGGACATTCATCTGGCAGCCGTACGTGATGACCTCGTACGTGCGCGGCGTGGCGGTAGCAGTCATGGCGAGGGTCGAGTCTACGTCAGGCGGGCGGGCTCGCCCATTCAGCGCCGGCGCAGGTGGCCCTCGAGCCATGCGCCGTCAGTGGCCTGCAGGTCGCGGGCGAGTTCGACCAGACGCGCCCCGGTCCAGTCACCCTCCGACCCGTCCTGCCACAGGGTGAGCTTCGCGTCGCCGATGGTGCGGCAGATCGTGCTCGGGTCCGCCGGGTCGCCCAGCACCGCGATCCCGTCGCCCAGGTCGATCGGGGCAGTCGCCGCGTCGCAGCGGGTGTCGGCCTCGGGACCGAGTTCCATCCAGACCCGCGCCTCACCACCGATGTCGGGTTGGGCCATGTCGTACCACGCCTCGTACCCGCCTCCGGCCCGCTGGGAGACACCGAGCGCGTTGACGGTGATGTCGGCCCGGCCGACGGGTGCGTGGACGGGCAGGTCGAAGGTGCGCCAGGTGGCGACCGCGGAGCGGCGCCGCTCGTCGAACCGTCGTGCATCCCCCGCTGCGTCGAGCAGCGGGGCGACGACCACGGCGATGGCCACGAGCGCCACCAACAACCCCCGCACCCACGGGCGCAGGGGGCCGGCCGCAGCGAGGGCGAGCACGGGCGCGCAGAGCGCCACCACCCACAGGGCGCTCTCGGGGACGGCGCCGAACACTTGGTCGAGCAGCGGGAGTGCCGCGACGGCCGCGACCGGGATGCCGTAGGCGATGGGGGTGTACCACCAGCGGACGCCGTCACGCCGGGCGACGAGCGCGGCGATGACCGCCGACGCGAGCACGCCCACGCTGGCGCCGATGATCGCGTTGCCGATGGAGCAGAGGAAGCCCGAGCACGGGATGACCGCCCCGACGGCGCCGACCAGGCCGCCCAGGAGCAGCGCGGCGAGGTAGGTGATGCCCACCGTGGCCGCGCCGGCCGGAGCGGCCGAGGCACTGGGGCGCCCGGGGGCGGGGGTGCCCGGGTCAGACGGAGTCGTCGCCATCGTCGGAGCCTACTGCCACCTCGGACAGCACGCGATGGCACAGGCCGGGGGCGAATCCACGCCGTGCCAGCGCACCGGCCAGGCGCCGGTAGCGCACGTGCGGCTCGAGGCCGCCCATGGACCGCATCTTCTTCTGGGCCAGCGCGAGGGCCGCCTGGTAGTCGGCATCGTCGGCCGTCTCGGCGAGCGCCTCGTCGATGACCTCGGAGTCGACCCCCTTGAGCCGCAACTCCTGGCGCAGCGCACGCGTGGACTTCATGCGACGCTGCTGGCCCTCGACCCACAGCCCGGCGAAGGTGGCGTCGTCGACCAGACCGACCTCCTCGAACCGGTCGAGGACCGACTCGATGGTCTCGGCCGGCACGTCCTTCTTCGCCATGGCCTGGGCGAGCTCGGCCCGGGACCGCGCCCGCACCTCGAGGAGGCGGAGCGCGATCTCGCGGGCGAAGTCCTCCGACACCGTCAGAACTTGACCTCGCCGGTGACCGGGTCGATCTCCTCCGGCACGTCGTCACCGGCGGCCGGGACGTCGCCCGGCTTCAGGCCGATGCCGAGCTTGGTCTTGATGCGGTTCTCGATCTCGTTGGCGACGTCGGGGTTGTTGCGCAGGTAGTTGCGCGCGTTCTCCTTGCCCTGGCCGAGCTGGTCGGCCTCGTAGGTGAACCAGGCCCCGGCCTTGCGGACGATGCCGTGCTCGACGCCCAGGTCGATCAGGCTGCCCTCGCGGCTGATGCCGGCGCCGTAGATGATGTCGAACTCGGCCTGCTTGAAGGGCGGGGCCACCTTGTTCTTGACGACCTTCACGCGGGTCCGGTTGCCCACCATCTCCGTGCCGTCCTTCAGGGTCTCGATGCGGCGCACGTCGAGCCGGATCGAGGAGTAGAACTTGAGCGCCCGGCCGCCGGTGGTGGTCTCCGGGCTGCCGAACATGACGCCGATCTTCTCGCGCAGCTGGTTGATGAAGATGGCGGTCGTGTTCGAGGTCTTGAGCGCGCCGGTCATCTTGCGCAGGGCCTGGCTCATCAGCCGGGCCTGCAGGCCGACGTGCGAGTCGCCCATCTCGCCCTCGATCTCCGCGCGCGGCGTGAGCGCGGCCACCGAGTCGATGACGATCAGCGACAGCGCGCCTGAGCGCACCAGCGTGTCGGCGATCTCCAGCGCCTGCTCGCCGTTGTCCGGCTGCGAGACCAGGAGCTCGTCGGTATTGACGCCCAGCTTCTGCGCGTAGTCCGGGTCGAGGGCGTGCTCGGCGTCGATGAACGCGCAGATGCCGCCGTCGCGCTGGGCGTTCGCGATGGCGTGCAGCGCCACCGTCGTCTTGCCGCTGGACTCCGGGCCGTAGATCTCGACGACGCGGCCGCGCGGCAGGCCGCCGATGCCGAGCGCGACGTCGAGCGCCACCGAGCCCGTGGGGATCACGTCGATGGGCTGCCGGGTATCCTCGCCCAGCCGCATGACCGATCCCTTGCCGTGGGCCTTCTCGATCTGCGCGAGGGCCGCCTCGAGCGCCTTGGTGCGGTCTGCAACTGCCATGGGGTCTTCCTCTCCTGGAACCCGGCGGGAGTCCGCCAGGGGTGATGTCTCTTACAGTAGGAAGCGGCACCGACAATTTCTCACCGGCGCCCCACCTTGTGGATAAGTACCCGCACAGCCTACCGAACATTCGTTCGATTGACGGCGACACGCCGGGAAAGTCCATGAACCGTGTGCCAGACGCTTCGACGCCGACGCAGGCTGAGGGCAATCGAGCTTGCTCGATTGCCGAGGCCAAGGAAGGCGTTGCAGCGCGAAGCGCGATCACGCGCGCCGCGTCGCTGTGCTCCTCACGCACGGCTCAAGGAGCGGATGTCACCGCAGGGTCGCGGGGAGCTCCAGTTGCCGCCACACGGCGCGCCAGATCCTCTTGCACGGCTGCCCGGCGGCGAGCGCCTCGCGCACCGTCTTGCTACCGAGTTCCTCCAGCACGACCTGCTCCGCCCAGGACGCCGCGTACCCTCCGGGCAGGACCTCGTTCATTCGCTGCCACAGCTCAACTTCGCGCACGCGTAAACCGTACCGGGTGCACTAACGTACGCCACATGAACGCATCGGGCATGCCTTCGCACAAGCGATCCGACCGCATGGTCGAGCTGCTCGCGCTCCTGAACGAGCAGGGCCACCTCTCCCTCTCCTACCTGGCGGAGGCACTCGACGCGTCCGCCGCCACCATCCGCCGCGACGTCGCCGTGTTGGCCGCGCAGGGCCTGCTCGAGCGCACGCATGGCGGCGCCCGCCCGGCGAAGGGCAACCGGGAGCTTCCCGTGAGGCTGCGCGACGGCAGGCATCAGGAGGCCAAGCGCAGGATCGCCCGGCACGTCGCCTCGTTGATCCCGCAGGGCAAGCACGCCATCGCCCTCACCGGCGGGACGACCACGGCCGAGGTGCTGCGGGCGCTGCGGAGTCGCGGCGACCTCACCATCATCACCAACTCCCTCAGCATCGGCCTGGAGGCCGCCGAGCAGGGGCAGGGCCGCGTTCTGATCGCCGGCGGGGTGCTGCGACCGAGCTCGCTCGAGCTGGTCGGATCGCTCGCCGAGTCCACCTTCAACCACGTCAACATCGGGACGGCCGTCGTCGGCGCGGACGGCCTGACCGCGGACGGCGGGCTGACAACCCACGACGAGATCGAGGCGCGCACGAACGCTGCGATGATCACGCGCGCCCGCCGCGTCATCGCGGTGTGCGACTCCTCCAAGATCGGCAACGCGACGCTGGCGAAGATGGCCGACGTCGCCGACGTTGACATTCTGGTCACCGACTCGGACCTCGATCCCGCTCAACTCTCCGCGATCCGCGCGGCTGGCGTCGACGTCCAGATCGTGGAAGCGCCCCGCGGCTGACCATAGTCAGCCGCGGGGCGCTCGCGCACGAAAACCTGAGCAGCGGGCTCAGGCTGCGGAGACCAGCCGGGTCTGGCGCGCGGCCTCGAGGGCGGCGAGCTTCGTGCTGATCGTGATCATGAGGTCCGAGAGGGACACGTCCAACGCCTGAGCGATCGAGAACACGACCTCGCTCGACGCCTCCTTGTGACCCCGCTCGATCTCGGAGAGGTACCCCAGCGACACCATGCTGGCCATGGAGACCTCTCGCAGGGTCATGCCGGCGCACATCCGGAGCTCCCGGAGTGTCTCGCCCATCACCTTACGAATAAGAATCGTCTTCACGGCTACCTACCTTGCCTTGAGGGAACCCTGTGTCCGCCTCGCCTGGTGTAACCGCGCTCCCCAGGGTTTTGTTCCCGCAGAGCGAACTTTTCGACGCGGGCTGCGCGCTTCGCGCTTGCCCGGCTCAAAGACCGGGTTGACATGGCCGGCGCTCTTCGAACCGGGCCGGTTCAAAGACCGGGTCACAAGACCCGAAGCAGCATCGCGAAGGCGTGCTCGATGGCCGCGGCGCGGATCTGCTCGCGGTCGCCCTCGAGCTGCTTCAGCTCGGAGTACTGCGGCGCCGCGGAGACGCCCACCCGAGGGCCGACGACGGCGAACCACACGGTGCCGACGGACGCGCCGTCGATCTCGGTCGGGCCCGCGACGCCGGTGGTGGCGACCGCCCAGTCCGACCCGCACTGGCGCTGCGCGCCGAACGCCATCTGGAGGGCCGTCAGCTCGTTGACGACGCCCTCGTGCCGGATCAGCTCCTCGTCGACGCCTGCCAGCGAGGCCTTGAGGTCGCGCGCGTAGGTGACGAGGGAGCCGCGGAAGACCGACGAGGCTCCGGGGACCGCCGTGAGCGCGGCGCCGATGCCGCCGCCGGTGATCGACTCGCAGGTGGCAAGGGTGACCGACCGATCCGCCATCTTCTTGATCACATCAGCCGCGAGCGACATAGGTCTCGTCCTTCCCCGTTGAGAGGGCCCAGCCTACTCGGCGCGGCGCCTCGCGAGCGCGTCGCGGCGGATTCGCCAGGCACCGACGAGGTAATCGACCCCGGTGACGACCGTCAGGATCAGCGCGGCCCACATGAGCGCCCACGCGACCACGCCCAGCCATCCGGGGAGGAACTGCAGCCCAAGGCTGAAGAGAATCAGCGCGAATGTCTGCGTCGCGGTCTTGGCCTTGCCGCCCTTGTTGGCTGCCATCACGTTCCCGTAGCGCTTCAACACCTCGCGCACCCAGGTGATGCCCCACTCGCGCACCAGGATGATGATGGTGAACACCCACGGCAGCTCGGGCCCCGACTGCACGGTGAGGATGCTGAGCGACACGAAGGCGGCGCCGGTGAGCGCCTTGTCCGCGATCGGGTCCCAGATCTTGCCGAAGTCGGTGATCAGGTTGTACCTGCGCGCGATGTAGCCGTCGGCCAGGTCGGTCAGCATGGCGAGCACGAACACGATCGTGGCTGCCCACCTCACCCCCTCGGGCGCGGTGAACAGCAGCACCACGTAGACCGGGACCAGGATGATCCTGATCACGGTGAGCACGTTCGGGACGTTCCAGTTGCTCGCGGTCTCCGCGCGGCGCGGCTTCTCGGTCACAGTGCCTCCGCAATCAGGTCGATGCCGGCCGAGTCGACGACTCGGGCGGGAACCAGCCGTCCGACGCGCGCGTCGGCGGCCCCGGTCAGGGTGACGGCGCCGTCGGTCTCGGGCGCCTGGTGCGCCGCCCTGCCGACGACCTCGCCGTCTTTCGCCTCGACGAGCACGACGACGTCCTCGCCGATCCGGTCGGCCGCGCGCGCCTCGCTGACGTCGACGGCGAGGTCGGCGAGCATCGCGCGGCGCTCCTCGATCTCGTCCTCGGGCAGGTGCCCCGGCAGGCCGACGCCCTCGGTCCCGTCCTCGTCCGAGTACCCGAACACGCCGAGCACGTCGAGCGAGGCGTCGACGATGAACCGGCGCAGCGTCTCGACATCGGCCTCGGTCTCGCCCGGGAAGCCCGCGATGACGTTGCTGCGGATGCCCGCCCGCGGGGCCGCGGCGCGGATCTGGCCGATGAGGTCGAGGAAACTGTCGGCGTCCCCGAAGCGGCGCATGGCCCGCAGCACGGGGCGGGCCGCGTGCTGAAAGCTGAGGTCGAAGTAGGGCACGACCTTCTCGGTGCCGAGCATCGCGTCCAGCATGCTCGGCCGGATCTCCGCCGGTTGCAGGTAGGACACGCGGATCCAGTCGAGCCCGTCGACTCCCGAGAGCCGGCGCAGCAGCGTCTCGAGGCGAACCTCGGAACCCAGGTCCTTGCCGTAGGAGGAGGTGTTCTCGGAGACCAGGAACAGCTCCTTGGCGCCGTTCTCGACGAGCCAGCGCGCCTCGGCCTCCAGCTCGTCCATCGGGCGGGAGAGGTAGCTGCCGCGGAAGGCCGGGATGGCGCAGAACGCGCAGCGGCGGTCGCAGCCCGAGGCGATCTTCAGCGAGGCTGACGGCCCGCCGTCGAGCCGACGGCGCAGCGCCCGCGGGCCGGTCGCCGGCGCCAACCCGTCGGGCAGCGCCGCGTGCCCGGGCGTCGCGACGCCCCCCGCCGCGGCGGGCCGGGCCGCCGGGGTGATCGGCAGCAGCTGGCGCCGGTCGCGCGGCACGTGCGAGACGTGACGCTCGCCGTCGAGGATGGAGCGCA
>CAYVWO010000087.1:0-8831 GCA_964455495.1 uncultured Tessaracoccus sp. | reverse complement strand
CTTGACGGTCTTCTTGAACGACGACAGCGACTTCGGGCAGTCGTCGAACGTCAGGATCACCTTGTTCGACGTGTTCGGCCCGCGGCTGATCGAGTAGCCGGCGGCCTGCGCGGGCGCCGTCGCGACCCCGGAGGCGACGACCAGGCTGAACGCGAAGAGAAAGACGGCGGCGAAGCGTGGCACGCGCATGAAAAGACCCCTCCCAGTGGTGTTACAGGAAACCTACCCGCGGACGGACCCGGCGGCCAGGGGGCACGCCCCCGAACGATAGGGTGAGACGCATGCGTAGGTTGAGCGTGCCGGAACTGGTTGACGGGATCGAGGCGGGCAACCGCGGGCACATCGCGCGGGCCATCACCTTGGTGGAGTCGACGAAGCCCGCCCACCGCGAACAGGCCCACGAGCTGCTGCAGTTGCTGGCGCCGCGCACCGGCAACGCGTTCCGCGTCGGCGTCTCCGGCGTCCCCGGGGCTGGCAAGTCGACGTTCATCAACGCCATGGGGCAGAAGCTGATCGACGAGCGCGGGCACCGGGTCGCCGTCCTCGCCGTCGACCCCAGCTCGTCGCGCACCGGCGGCTCCATCCTCGGCGACCGCACGCGCATGGGCGAGCTCGCCATGAGCGACCAGGCGTTCATCCGCCCCTCCCCCTCCGCCGGTCACCTCGGCGGCGTCGCGCGCGCCACGCGCGAGTCGATGCTGGTGCTTGAGGCCGCCGGATACGACGTCGTGCTGGTCGAGACCGTCGGCGTCGGACAGTCGGAGGTGGCCGTCCACGGCATGACCGACACGTTCCTGATGCTCCAGGTCGCCCGCACCGGAGACCAGCTGCAGGGCATCAAGCGGGGCATCCTCGAGCTGGCCGACGTCATCGGCATCACCAAGGCCGACGGCGACAACCTCCAAGCCGCCCGGGTCGCCGCGCGCGAGCTGTCGATCGCCATGAAGCTCATCACCTCCGACAACACCAGGCGCCGCGCCCCCGTCCTCCCCTGCTCCAGCTACACCGGGGAGGGCCTCGACGAGGTGTGGGACGCCGTCACCAAGCACCGCGCGGAGCTGGAGGCGGCCGGCACCCTGACCGAGCGGCGCAGGAACCAGCAGCGCGACTGGCTGTGGAACCTCGTCCGCGACGAGCTGATGGAGACGCTGCGCACCGCGCCGACGGTGCGGGCCGCCGCATCGCGCGTCGAGGCCGCCATCGACAAGGAGGCGCTCAGCGCCCTCGAGGGGGCCGAACAGCTCCTCCGCGCGTTTGCCGAGGCGGTGCCGACCCTCCCCTGGGGTAAGCGCCCTTAAGGGAACGCTCAGGTGCACCGGGTAGAGTGACCTTTCGCCCGGACTGTCCAATCGAGCCGAGAGGGGGCGTATGGGAGTCTTCAACAAGGCGGAGAAGCGCATCGAATCCGCCGTCGAGAAGGTCTTCGCGCGCGCGTTCAAGGGCTACGTGCACCCGGTCGAGATCGTCGCGGGCATCCAGCGGGAGCTGGACGCGGAAGCCAAGCTGCTCAGCCGCGAGAAGCGCCTCGTGCCCAACGTGTTCACGATCGGCCTCGCCCAGCTCGACTACGACCGGCTCGCGCCCTACTCCAAGACGCTGAACTCCGAGATCCTGCCGAGCATCCGCGACCACGCCGCGGACCGCTCCTACGTGTTCAACGGTCCCATCTCCATCGACTACGTGCTCGACACCTCCCTTCCTACCGGCCAGTTCACCGTCACCAGCGAGGCCGTCGCGGCCGACGCCACCGGCGCCGCACAGCAGCAGGTGCGCGCCGGGCGCATGGTGCTCGAGGTGAGCGGCATGCGCCACCCGCTGGTGGCGCCGGGCCTGCTGATCGGCCGCGGCTCCGAGGCCGACCTCCGCCTCAGCGACCCCGGCATCTCGCGCAAGCACGCCATGATCTCCGTCTCGGGAGACCCGGACCACCCCGTCATCAGCATCGAGGACCTGGGCTCCACCAACGGGATCGTCGTCAACGGGCAGCGCGTCGCGAGGTCGCGCATCGGAGAGGGGACCCGGATCGAGATCGGCCACACCAGGATGCTGGTGCACACCCCGTCGGAGTCGTAGCCCGTGTCCGACCTGATCGTGGCCGCGATCAAGATCGCCTTCCTGGCCCTGCTGTGGCTCTTCATCCTGTTCGTGGCGAACGTCGTGCGCACGGACCTGTTCGGCCGCCGCGTCCCGACGTCGTCGCTGGCCGCCATCCCGGCGGACCGCGGGCGGGGGAAGAAGAGCCCGCAGCTGCCGACCAGGTTCGCCATCACCGCCGGTCCACAGCAGGGCGTCTCGGTGCCCGTCGAGCCGACGATCAACCTGGGCCGCGCCGCGGACTCCACGCTCCTCCTCGACGACGACTACGCGTCCGCCCGGCACGCGCAGCTGGTGCAGGTCGACCCGATGACGTGGATGCTCAACGACCTCCAGTCGACCAACGGCACCTACCTCAACGGCAAGCAAGTCGTCGAGCCCGTGAAGGTCACCGTCGGCGACGTCGTGCGCATCGGCAAGACCCTGATGCGCCTGGAGATCTAGCCCATGCTCAGCCTGCGCGCGCACGCGCACTCCGAGGTGGGGCGGATCCGGAAGAACAACCAGGACGCCGGCTACGCCTCGCCCACGCTGCTGCTGGTCGCCGACGGCATGGGCGGCGCCGCCGCGGGCGACCTCGCCTCCGCCGTCGCCGCGACCGAGGCCTCGAAGGCCGACGCGCGCGCCGTCGACGGCGAGGAGATGCTCGGCCGGGCCGCGGGCATCCTGGCGCGCACCAACTCACGGCTCTCGGACCTCATCGACGAGGACCCTGAGCTCGACGGCATGGGCACAACCTTCTGCGGCGCGTTCTTCAACGGCGAGCAGTTCGGCCTCTGCCACATCGGCGACTCCCGCGGCTACCTGCTCCGCGACGGCGAGCTCACCCAGCTCACACACGACCACTCCTGGGTCCAGTCCCTCATCGACGAGGGCAAGATCACCCCCCAACAGGCCACCGTCCACCCGCACCGCTCCCTCATCCTCAAGGTGCTGAACGGCAGGATGGACTTCGATCCAGACCTCGAGATCCTCGACGCGCGGCTCGGCGACCGGATCATGTTCTGCTCCGCCGGCCTGAGCGGCATGATCGACGACGTCGCCATCCGCGTGATCCTCTCCAACGCGGACCTCGGCTCCGCCGTCGAGGCCCTCGCGCAGGCCGCCAACGCCGCGGGAGGGCACGACAACATCACGATCGTCGCGGCCGAGGTCGTCGAGCAGGACGACGAGCTCGACGCCGCCCCGCCGGTCATGGTGGGCTCGGCCACCGAGGTCGCCATCCCGCGCACCGGGGGGCTCGGCCCGTCGCGCGGCGGGTCCGGGGCGCACCCGCCGTACCCGCCGCAGCCCACGCCGTCGGCGCTCTCGGGCCACGACGCGGACGAGGTCGCCCGGTACGCGCCGCACGAGCCGCACCGTCGCTGGCCCGGGGCGCTCGTGATCCTGCTGGCCGCCGCGCTGGTGCTGGGGCTCGGCACCTGGGGGCTCGTGTCGTACACGCGCAACAGCTACTTCGTGGCCGCCGACGGGGGCTACGTCGCCGTGTACAACGGCCTGCCCGGATCGGTCCTCGGGGTGGAGCTGAGCTCGATGGTCGGCCGCACGGACATCCCCGTGGCCAACCTGCCGCGGTTCTACCAGCGCGCCGTCGAGAACGCCATCAGCGTGTCGAACCGGGAGGCGGCCGCGGCCACCCCCGGCGAGCTGCGCGCCATGGCGGAGCGCTGCATGCAGGTCCGCAAGGAGCGCCAGGAGGCGGCCGACAACCCGCCCCCGATCCGCACCGCCACGCCGACCCCCACCTACACCGGCCCCGGCCTGCCGCTGGCGCCGGGGGTGACGCTGTCGCCGTCGGAGACCCCGAAGACGGGCGCCGCGGGCACCCGCGCCCCCCTCGCGCCGGCGACGACGCTGGAGACGGCGCCGCCGTCGGCCGCCGAAGAGGCCGACCCGGAGGCCTGCTGATGTCGGAACGGGTGCAGCCGGCGGTCTCGGACGAGGTGATCGTCTACCGCAAGCGACGGGGCGTCGAGCTTGCCCTGCTGCTCCTGGCGCAGTGCTTCGGCTTCGCGGGCTGGATCATCACCGAGCTCAACCTTTACGGCGAGCTGCCCGCGGCCATCGGCCCCGTGGCGGCCATCTGGTTCGGCCTGGGGATCGCGGCCCACCTCGTCGTGCGCTGGCGCCTCCCCTACGCCGACCCCATCATCCTCCCGACGGTGTTCCTCCTGAACGGCCTGGGGCTGGCCATGATCTACCGGATCGACCAGATCCCCGAGCCGCCGCGGACGGACTCGTCGACCCAGCTGCTGTGGACGGCGCCTGGCCTCGCGCTGTTCGCCGCGGTGGTCATCGCGCTGCGCGACCATCGCCGCCTCCAGCGCTACCCCTACCTGCTGTTCATCTCCGGCCTGGTGCTGCTGCTGCTCCCGTTGGCCCCCGTCATCGGGCACCGGTCCGGCGGCGCGCAGATCTGGATCCGCGTGTTCGGGTTCTCGTTCCAGCCGGCCGAGGTGGCGAAGATCGTGCTTGCCATCGCGTTCGCCGCCTACTTCTACGAGAAGCGCGAGGTCCTTGCACTCGCCGGCCGATCGTTCCTCGGCCTCCAGCTCCCCCGGCCGCGCGACCTCGGCCCCATCCTCGTGATGTGGCTTGCCAGCCTCGGCGTGATGGTGTTCCAGAACGACCTCGGCACCTCGCTGCTGTTCTTCGGCCTATTCACCGTCATGATCTACGTCGCGACGGAGCGGCCGGCCTGGCCGATCCTGGCCGGCATCCTGTTCATCGGCGCCGGCCTCGCCGCGTACGAGTTCACCAGCCACGTGCCGCGGCGCGTCAACGCCTGGCTCGACCCGTTCAGCAACTACGACGCGAACCTCCAGATCATCTCCGCGCAGTTCGGCTTCGCCTGGGGCGGGCTGTTCGGCCGCGGCTGGGGCCTCGGCCGCCCGGGCCTGACGCCGCTGGCCAAGTCCGACATGATCGCCGCCGCGCTGGGCGAGGAGATCGGCATCCTCGGCCTCATGGCCATCATCATGCTGTACGGGCTGCTCGTGGCCCGCGGCTGCAAGGCCGCGCTGACCTCGCCCGACGGCTTCGGCAAGCTCCTCGCCGTGGGCTTGAGCTTCGTGTTCGCGCTGCAGGTCTTCGCCATCATCGGCGGCGTCACGCGCCTGCTGCCGCTGACCGGCCTTACCACGCCGTTCATGAGCCAGGGCGGCTCCAGCCTGATCGCGAACTGGATCATCGTCGGCATCCTCATGGTGATCTCGCACCGCGCCCGCATGCCGCAGGCCGCGACGGCGACGCCGACCGAGGCCCTCGACGAGACGACGGTGATCTCCCGATGAACGGCCCCATCCGCAAGGTCACCGTGTTCATCGCCGTCCTGATGGCGGCGCTGCTCGCCAACATGACCGTCATCTCCGTGGTCCGGGCCGACTCGCTGAACGCCGACGGCCGCAACCGCCGCGTCCGCGACGCCGAGTTCTCGCAGAACCGCGGCGCCATCCTCGTCGGCACCGAGCCCATCGCCGAGTCCGAGCCCCGGAAGGGCCGGTTCCCGTACGTGCGCACCTACCCCGAGGGCGAGACCTGGAGCTCGGTGACGGGCTGGTATTCCTACGACTACGCGCGCTCCGGGCTCGAGCAGAGCTTCAACGCGGAGCTTGCCGGGACGTCGACCGAGCAGTCGTTCGAGCGCGTCCTCGACCTGCTCGCCGGCCGCCGCTCGCAGGGCGCCAACCTCTCGACGACGCTGAACCCCGCGGCGCAGCGGGCCGCCGTCCGGGCGCTCGGCAGCAAGCGCGGCGCGGCCATCGCGATGGACTACACCACAGGGGAGATCCTGGCGCTGGTCTCGACGCCCACGTTCGACCCGAACCGGCTGTCGACGGTGGATCTGGCCGCGCAGCGCGAGGCCTGGGACGAGCTGCTGAACGCCAAGGACGAGCCGCTGAAGAACCGCGGCACCCGCGAGGTGTACCCGCCGGGGTCGACGTTCAAGCTGGTCACCGCGGCGGCCGCGCTGGAGGACGGCATGGTGCCAGACACCATGGTCGACGCGCCCAACTCGCTGCGCCTTCCGAACTCCAGCCACTCCATGGGCAACTCCACCAACTGCGGTGGCACGCGGGTGACGCTGGAGCAGGCCCTTGCCACATCGTGCAACACGGCGTTCGGAAACCTGGGGCTCTCGCTGGGCGCGGAGAAGCTCCGCGCGCAGGCGGAGGCGTTCGGGTTCAACCAGGACCAGACCATCGACATCGCGGCCGCGGCCTCGCGCTTCCCCACGGAGCTCGACGAGTCCCAGGCCGCGCTCAGCGCCATCGGCCAGTACGACGTCGCCGCCTCCCCCCTGCAGATGCTGCAGGTGGCGGCGGCCATCGCCAACGACGGCGCCATGATGCGCCCCTACATCGTGAGCGCGGTCACCAACCGCGACCTCACCGTCCTCAGCTCCACGGTGCCGAAGAAGCTGGGGCAACCGGTGTCGACCTCGACGGCGAAGCTGTTGCAGCAGATGATGGTCACCGTCGTCGAGGACGGGACGGGCCGCCCGGCGCAGACCAGCGGCGTCGTCGTCGGCGGGAAGACGGGCACCGCGCAGTCGGCGCCGGACCGCCCGCCGTACGCGTGGTTCGTCGGCTACGCCGAGGACCCCCAGGTGGCGATCGTCGCGTTCGTGGAGAACGCCGACATCGACCGCGATGACATCTCCGGCGGCAGGCTCGCCGCCCCCATCTTCAAGGCCGTGTTGGAGGCCCTGCGATGACGTTCTCAGAATTCACTCATGATCATGGGCCAAGATGGTGCCCGTACGATCGAAAGGATGCGCCATGACGGAGCGAGGAGCCCTTCTCGGCGGCCGCTATCAGCTTGACCAAGTCATCGGACGCGGCGGCATGGCCGAGGTCTGGCGCGCGCGCGACCTGCGGCTGGAGCGCGATGTCGCCGTCAAGCGGCTGCGCATCGACCTGGCGAGCGACCCGACGTTCCAGGCGCGGTTCCGCCGCGAGGCGCAGTCGGCGGCGGGCCTGAACCACCCGAACATCGTCGCCGTCTACGACACCGGCGAGGAGCGCGATGGCGCGTCCGACGTCTCGGTGCCCTACATCGTGATGGAGCTCGTGGAGGGCGTGACGCTGCGCGAGGTGCTGCGCGACGGCCGCAAGATCGTCCCCGAGCGGGCGCTCGAGTTCACCGCCGGCGTGCTCGACGCGCTCGCCTACGCGCACCGCGCAGGCATCGTCCACCGCGACATCAAGCCCGCCAACGTGATGCTCACCCCGGGCGGCACGGTCAAGGTGATGGACTTCGGCATCGCCCGCGCCGTCGCCGACACGTCGGCGACGATGACTCAGACCGCCGCCGTGATCGGCACCGCGCAGTACCTGTCGCCGGAGCAGGCGCGCGGCGAGAAGGTGGACAACCGCTCCGACATCTACTCCGTCGGCTGCCTGCTCTACGAGCTGCTGACGTCTCAGCCGCTGTTCAAGGGCGACTCGCCGGTCTCCGTCGCCTACCAGCACGTGCGCGAGGCGCCCGTTCCGCCGTCGCAGATCGACGACGAGGTCACCCCGTCGATGGACGCCATCGTGTTGAAGTCGCTGGCGAAGGACCCGCGCGACCGGTACCAGGACGCCAGCGAGTTCCGCGACGACATCCTCCGCTCGCTGGCCAACCAGCCCGTCCTCGCCGCGCTGCCGGTCGAGGCGCCCACCCAGGTGATCCCCAACGACCCGATGACCACCACCGCCCGACGCGGCGTCGTCGCGGCTGTGCCCGCGTCGGCCCCCTCCCCCGAGCCCGTCGCAGAGGTCGGCAAGGAACTGGCCGAGGAGGACAGGAAAAGCAGGAAGGGCATCATCGCGCTGTCGATCGCGGCCGTGCTCGTGCTGGCCGCGATGATCTTCGGGATCTACACGATCATGAACCCGCAGACCCCGGTGTCGCCGTCGGTTACGCCGACCGACACCACGCCTGTCGTGACCATGGTGAAGCTCCCCAGCCTGCTGGGCGATAACCTCCAGCAGGCCACGGCCACCCTGACGCAGTTGGGGTTCGTTCCGGTTGCGAAGGAGAAGGCGGGCGAGGAGTCGACGAAGAACCAGGTGATCGAGCAGAACCCGGAGCCCGGGGAGTACGAGGAGGGCACCACTGTCACGTTCTGGATCAACACCGGCCCGGACGCGAAGGTGATCCCGCAGAGCATCATCGGCATCCCGTTCGAGAACGCCAAGGAGATCCTGACCGACTTGGGATTCGTCGATGTCGTGTCCGAGGACGCGAGCCCGTTCGGCTCTGACGAGCCGAATGCCGAGTCGGTCAGCGCGCGCGCGGGCAACGTCATCTCGTCCTCTCCCATGCCGGGCGAGGAGGCTCCGATGGACGAGCAGATCGTCCTCACCGTGGCGACGGGCAAGTCCGTGGTGCCGGAGCTCGTCGGCCTTCCGCTCGCGCAGGCGGGCACGCTCGCCGGGCGCTACGGGTTCGAGCTCGACACGCCGCGCGAGGAGGAGACCGACGCGCACGCCCCCGGCACCGTCTTCGACCAGGATCCCGTCCCGAACGAGGCCAAGGACCGCTCCACGAAGATCAAGATCACGATCGCCAAGGCCGTCACCCTTCCCCCCGACCAGGGCGACCCGGACCCCGACGACCCGGGCGACGGTGACCAAGGCGACGGGGAGAACCCGTGACCCGCATCCCGCTCCTTGAGCCGGTCCCCGGCGCGAAGCGCCCGGACCGGGTCGAAAGGCAGGTGCCATGACCACACGCTCCTTGAGCCGGGC
>CAYVWO010000086.1:0-8925 GCA_964455495.1 uncultured Tessaracoccus sp. | reverse complement strand
GAGCCCATGATGATCGCGACGCGCTCGGCCTCGGGGTGGCCGTGGTACTCGATCAACTCGTAGCGACGACCGGTGAGGTCCGCGAACCGGGCCATCGTGTCCGCGACGACGGCGGGCGCCCACTGGTAGTACGGGTTGGCGGTCTCGCGCGACTGGAAGTAGGTGTCGGGATTCTGCGCGGTGCCGCGGATGAACGGGTTCGCGGGGCTGAGCGCGCGCCCGCGGTGCTCGAGGACCAGCTGGCGCGGGATGAACGCGCGCAGCTCGTCGTCGGTCAGCGGGACAAGAGTGTTCAGCTCGTGCGACGTGCGGAAGCCGTCGAAGAAGTGGACGAACGGCAGCCGCGCGCCCAGCGTCGCGCGGTGCGCGATGGCCGCCATGTCGTGGGCCTCCTGCACCGACGCGGAGCTGAGCAGGCAGACGCCCGTCTGGCGGACGGCCATGACGTCCTGGTGGTCGCCGAAGATCGAGAGGCCCTGCGTGGCCAACGACCGCGCCGCCACGTGGAACACCGTCGACGTCAGCTCGCCGGCGATCCGGTACATGTTCGGGATCATCAGCAGCAGGCCCTGCGAGGCGGTGAACGTCGTCGACAGCGCGCCGCCCTGCAGCGCGCCGTGCATGGCGCCGGCCGCGCCGCCCTCGGACTGCATCTCGATGACGGTGGGCACCTGCCCCCACACGTTGGCGCGGCGGTGCGCGGCCCACTCGTCGGCCAGCTCCGCCATCGTGGAGCTGGGGGTGATCGGGTAGATGGAGCACAGCTCGCTGACGCGGTAGGCGACGTCTGCCGCCGCCTCGTTGCCGTCGACGATGACCTTTCTCATCGGAGGCCCTCCTGGATCATCTCGATGGCGTGCACGGGGCACTGCTCGTAGCACGTCGCGCAGCCCGTGCACTTCTCGTAGTCGAACCGGTATCTGTTGCCCTTCCCCAGCTTGATCACGGCGTCCTCGGGGCAGGCGCCGAAGCAGCCGTCGCACTCGAAGCAGTTGCCGCAGCTGAGGCAGCGCCTGGCCTCGAACTCCGCCTCGGCGTCGCTCAGGCCGGAGACGATCTCGCCGAAGTCCTCCATGCGCTCCGCGATCGCGGTCTCCTCGTGCTGCCGGCGCGCGTGGTCGCCGAAGTACCAGACGTTCATCTGGTCGAGCCCGACGACGGGGTTCTTGGGCCGCGCGACATACTCCTCGAGGTTCAGCCACGCGTCGATCCGGTGGGCGGCCTTCTTGCCGTGGCCGACGCCGATGGTCACGGTCCGGTCCGACGGCACGGCGTCGCCGCCCGCGAAGATGCCGGGCACCGCGGTCATCAGGGTGTTCGGGTCGACGTCGACGACGTCGTCGTGGAAGCTCATGCCGGGGATGGCGTGCAGGAAGTCGGTGTCTGCGCGCTGGCCGAGCGCCAGGATGACGGTGTCCGCGGCAAGCTTCTCGTAGCGCCCGGTGCCGACGGCCTTGCCGTTCTCGTCGAGCTCCATGATCTCAACGGTGAGGTCGGCCTCGTCCATCGAGGTGATGGTGCGCAGCCAGTTCATCTTCACGCCCTCGGCGACGGCGCCCTCCTTCTCCTCCTCGTGGGCGGGCATCTGCTGCTCGGTGCGGCGGTAGACGACGACGGACTCCTCCGCGCCAAGGCGGCGGGCGACGCGCGCGGCGTCCATGGCGGTGTTGCCGCCGCCGTAGACCGCGACCTTACGGCCGATGACGGGACGCTCGCCCGAGGCCACGTCGCGAAGGAAGCTGACGGCGTCGACGACGCGCGACGCGTCGGTGCTGGGGATGTCGACGCGCTTGGAGATGTGCGCGCCGACGGCGACGAACACGGCGTCGAAGTTGCCCTCGGCCTGCTGGCCGAGGAGGTCCTTGATGGGGGTGTTCTGCCGGAAGACGACGCCCAGCTCGACGAGGCGCGCGATCTCGCCGTCAAGGACGTCGCGCGGGAGCCGGTACTCGGGGATGCCGTAGCGCATCATGCCGCCGGGCAGGTCGCCGGCGTCGAAGACCTCCACCTCGTGGCCGAGGCGGGTCAGGTGGTAGGCGGCCGACAGGCCGGACGGGCCGGCGCCCACAACCATGACGCGGCGCCCGGAGCGACGGCGCGGCTTCGGGAACTGCCAGTTGTTGGTCAGCGCGAGGTCGCCGAGGTAGCGCTCGACGGAGTGGATGGAGACGGCAGAGTCGAGGTCGCCGCGGTTGCACGCGGTCTCGCAGGGGTGGTAGCAGACGCGGCCGTGGATGGCGGGGAACGGGTTGTCCTTTACCAGCTGGCGCCACGCCGCAACGGCGTTGCCGGCCTTGATCAGCCGCAGCCACTCCTGGATGTTCTCGCCGGCCGGGCAGCCCGCGTTGCACGGGGGCAGCATGTCGAGGTAGACGGGCCTGCGGGATCGCACCGGCCCCACGCGGCCCTCCGCCTGGCTGAGGTCTGGCAGGACGGTCATATCTTTGCGCTCGGAGGGCATCGTTACCCCTTTCAAATTCGCTTACTACGAACCATCGTAGCGGCGAGGCCCCGCGGAGAACCGCGGGGCCGGGGTATCCATATGCGCTTGTCAGACATGAATTAGGGATGATTTTCGGATCGAAATTCGCCGCCTAAATGTTAGGTCATACCTGCCGCTGAGACCGACGTATGAAGCCCGAATCAGACCTCAAGGGCCTGGATTTGTGCAATCAAAGAGTCGAGCTGCTTGCCGCTCAGGAGGCCGGACTGGCGGAACACCAGCTTGCCGTCCTTGAAGCCCATGATGGTCGGGATCGACTGGATCTCGAGCGCGCCGGCCAGGTCGCGCGCGTCCTCGGTGTCGACCTTCGCGAAGACGACGTCGTCGTGGCGGGTGGACGCGTCCTCGTAGATCGGCGAGAAGCGCTTGCACGGCCCGCACCAGTCGGCCCAGAAGTCGACCAACACGATCGCGTTGTCCTCGACGGTGCTCGTGAAGTTCTCGGAGGTCAGTGCCGTGGTTGCCATGTGCAACCCCTTTCAAATCTTGGTTCTTCAGACACAACCAGTATGCCCATGAGGGTATTCCCCAAAGTCCCTGGATCGGGTGCCAGCACCTTTCGACACGGGCGCGCGCTTCGCTTGCGGCCCGGCTCAAGGAGCGTCATTTGATCGCGATCAGGCGCCTCATGGGGAGCGGGATCCGGATCGGGCCGTCGGCGAGGCGGCCGCGGAGGTAGTCGATCGCCGCGGCGCCGCGGGCGGCGTCGATGGGGGCGCGGAGGCCGTCGAGCAGGCGCAGCGCGTCGTCCTCGCTCGCGACCTCGTAGTAGTACTTGGCGCGCTTGTCCTCCGCCTTCGTCAGGCCGACCGCGGCGAACGCGGCCTTCGCCTTGAACTCGGTGATGCCGGGCAGGTGCGGGGCGACACGGAGCGCGCCCAGCAGCCGGCTGATGAGCTTCAGGTCGTCGACGTTCGCGGGGCGCAGCGACGGCGTGAGCGCGGCGAACACTCCCCCGGGGCGCAGCACGCGGGCCGCCTCGGCGAGGAAGCGCGGGCGATCGGCTACCACCGCGATGCCCAGCGAGGTGACCACGGCGTCGAACGAGTTGTCCGCGAAGGGCAGATAGGACGCGTGGCCCTGGACGAGCGGCCCGCGGCCGCGGCGCTTGGCCTCCTCCAGCTCCTCGACCGCGCGGTCGAGCCCGACGACGGTGCGGCCGGGCCGCGCGAGGCGATCGACCATCGCACCAGCGCCGCAGGCGAGGTCGAGCACCGTCCTCGCCGACGACGACACGGACCGCGCCAGCCACTCGTAGGGGGTGTGATCGCCGCCGAACGAGCGCGATAACACAGCCTCCATCGCGCCGGGGCCGCGCCCCGGCGTCGCGACGGGCCCTTGCTCAGGCATCGCGGACCCGCTCAGGCTTCGACGTCGACGAAGAGGAGTTCCGCCGCGAACAGCCCGAGCCCGAGTGACTTCTCGCCGACGGCGATCCGCACGACGCTCTGCTCCCGGACCGCCTCGAACTCGGTGCCCGGGCGCAGCCCCACCTCGTCCAGCGCGCGGAGCGACTCGAGGTCGGCCTGGATGTTCTCGCTCATCCGCCGCAGCGTGAACGTGCGGGGCTCGTCCGTCGCGACGTCGGCCAGCGGCGCGGCGCCCTGGCGGAACGGCGTGTGCTCGATGTCGACGCCGAGGTCCTTCAGCCCGGGGATGGGGTTGCCGTACGGCGACACCGTCGGGGTGTCGAGGATGGCGATCAGCCGCTTCTCGACGTCGAGCGAGATCACGTGCTCCCACCGGCAGGCCTCGTCGTGCACCTTGCCCCACTCGAGGCCGATGATCTCGGTGAGCAGGCACTCGGCGAGCCGGTGCTTGCGCATGACGTCGCGCGCAAGATGCGCGCCGGTCCGGGTCAGCTTGATCGTGCGGTCGGTGTCGACGACGAGCAGCCCGTCGCGCTCCATGCGGGCCACGGTCTGCGAGACGGTCGGCCCGGACTGGTGCAGCCGCTCCGCGATCCGGGCCCGCAGCGGGACCACGCCCTCCTCCAGGAGCTCATAGACCGTGCGCAGGTACATCTCAGTGGTATCGATCAGGTCGCCGCTCATCTCTCACCTTTCGTCTCCCCCACGATCCTATCCCTCACCCACTCCCCCCTGCGGAGGACGGCGTGGAGGGCGCCGTCGTCGTCGACCAGGCAGATATCAGCGCGGAGGCCGGGCGCGAGGCGACCGACGTCGGTAAGCCCGTGCCAGGCCGCGGGGGTCGTGGCCGCCATGAGCGCGGCGTCGGGGATGGAGACGCCCACCTCCTGGACCACGAACCGGAAGGCGCCGGCCATGGTGAGCGTCGACCCCGCGATGGCGCCAGGCGAGCCGTCCTCGGTGACCAGCCGGGCGGTACCGCCCTGGACGTCGACCTGCAGCTCGCCGAGGATGTAGCGGCCGTCGCCCTTGCCGGTGGCGGCCATGGCGTCGGTGACCAGGGCCACGCGGCCCGGGCCCGCGGCGTCGATCGACATCGCCGCCACGACGGGCGCGAGGTGGACGCCGTCGCAGATCAGCTCGACCATCACCCGCTCGTCGGAGAGCACGACCGGGATGGGGCCGGGCTCGCGGTGGTGGATGGGGCGCATGGCGTTGAAGAGGTGCGTGACGACGTCGGCGCCCCAGTCGATCGACAGCGCGGTGGCGACGTCGTCCGCGTCCGAGTGACCGAACGCGACATGGACGCCGGCCTCGACGAAGCGCCGGGTCGCGGCCTCGCCGTGCTCGCGCTCGACGGCCATGGTGATCATCTTCAGCGCGGGCCCACCGGCGGCGATGAGGCGCTCGACCGACTCCGGGTCGGGGTCGCGAAGCAGGGCGACGTCGTGCGCCCCCTTGCGCTCGGGCGCGAGGAAGGGCCCCTCAAGGTGAATGCCCGCCAGCTCCCCCTCCTCGACGAGCGCGCGCAGGACCCCGAGCTGCCCCTCAAGCTTCTCGATGGGCTCGGTCACGGTGCTGGCGAAGAGCGTCGTCGCGCCCTGCGCGCGGTGATAGCGGGCCGCGCGCAGGTTCGCCTCGCGGTCGGGGTCGCCGAAGCTGACGCCGTCGGCGCCGTGGCAGTGGGTGTCGACGAAGCCGGGGACGGCCCACAGCGGGAGCGCGGGGCCGGGGTCGCCGTCGGCGGGGCGGACCGACGCGATCCTCCCGTCGGCCACCTCGATGACGGCGTCGTCGACCACCCCCTCGGGAGTGACGGCGTGGGCGACGTGCAGGGACAGGACAGTCATGGCCCAAACCTAACGCCCGAGCCGGGCGGCCCGCGGGTAGTGAACGGCCGATCCTGTTCATTGTCGGTGGGCCGGGTTAGGCTCCGTCCATGCAGATGCACAGACGCGCTTTGTCGGGGGTGACGGCGCTGGTCCTGCTGGCGACAAGCTGGCTCGGCACCTCCCTCGCCCACGCCGAACCCATCGACACCTCCTCGAGGCAGGAAGTGGCCGAGGCCTACAACGCGCGCCTCCTGCCAACGCTGACGGCGAAGCCCAAGTGGACGGGAAGCGTCAAGAAGTGCACGAAGAGGCCGAAGGCCCAGCCGAAGAAGGCCGTAGGAACCGACTCGGCGGCGTCGAAGAAGGCCACCATCCAGGCCGTCAACTACTTCCGCGAGATGGCCGGCCTGAGTCCCGTCAAGGAGGACGTGAAGTTGTCGGCGCTCGCGCAGCAGTCGGCGCTGATCATGAAGGCCAACGACACGCTGAGCCACTGGCCGGCCAAGAGCTGGAAGTGCTACAGCACCCAGGGCGGCGACGCCTCCGCGCACTCGAACCTCGCCATCAGCTGGGGCACGTCAGATGGGCCCGAGGTGGGTTCGGGAGCGCGCGCCATCGCCCTGTACATGGACGACTACGGCGACCACAACAAGCCGGTCGGCCACCGCGTGTGGATGCTTCGCCCCGAGACCTCCAAGATGGGAACCGGCTCCACCGACAACACCAACGCCCTGTACGTCGACTCCGAAGAGGACTCTCACAACGCGAACCCGCGCCCCGACGGCGGCGTCGCCTGGCCGTCCAAGGGGTACTTCCCGTGGGAGACGATGCCGACGAGCAAGCGCTGGTCGTTCTCGCTTGCGCCGCGCTACGTGGAGGAGGAGGTCGAGCCGGGGCTGTGGAGGATCGGCTACGACGGCGAACTGTTCGGCAAGGCCAAGGTCACCATGACCAAGAACGGCAAGACCGTCAAGACCAAGGTCATCTCGCGCGCCTGGGCGGCAGCGGATCCGACGCTGGTCTGGGAGACGACGAAGAAGCTCACCAAGCCGAAGCCGGGCAAGACCGACACGTACAAGGTCACCATCTCGGGCGTCAAGGGGCACGCGGACGTCGCCTACAGCGTCAAGGTGTTCATGGCGTCGTACAAGGCCTTCTCCACGGCCCCCAAGCCGACGATCTCGGGCACAGCGCAGGTGGGAAAGAAGCTCACCGCGAACCCGGGAGCCTGGAAGCCGAGCAGCGCGAAGCTGAGCTACCAGTGGTACCGCGGCTCCTCGAAGATCGCGGGCGCGACCGAGAAGACCTACACCCCGACCAAGGCCGACAAGGGCAGGACGGTCAAGGTCAAGGTGACGGCCAAGAAGTCCGGCTACACCACCACGTCGAAGTTCTCCGCTACCAGGAAGGTGACCTGACCTACTTCTTCACGAAGTAGGTGATCGCGCCCGCGGCGAGGGCGAGCGCGCCGGCGAGTGCAAGCGCGACATACGTGCCGCGCCGCGAGGGACCGGAACCGTCGGGGGTCTCCTCGTCGTCCGGGTCGATGGCCTGGTTCGTCGCGGTCGGTGTGTCCGACGGCGAGGCGTTGCCCGTCGGCGTTTCCGGCGACGTGGTCTCCGTGGGCGTCGGGCTCGGGTCCGGCGCGGGCGACACCGTGGTGGTCGTGTCGGACGAGGGCTTCGCCGTCGTCCTGATGCCCGGGTTCCCGCCGACGAAGATCTCGTCGGCCGCGCCGCGAGCGATCGACTCGCCCTCTGGCGCGCCCTCGATGGCGTCGGTGACGGTGGTCTCCCAGGTATAGGCGTCGACGTACTCGATGCCCTTGGCCGTGCGCAGCGCCATGGTGAAGCCGTCGCTCAGGAAGACGCCGTCGGTGACGCCCTCCGGGGCCGGGGCCACGCGCACCAAGGTGTTCATCGACTGGCGCGAGGGCGCCGCGGGCGCCCGGTAGATGCCCGGGTTCTCGCCTGCGGTGACGACATAGATGCGACCCTTTCCGGAGATGAGGAAGGCCTTCGCGTCGCGCGCGCCGTCCTCGTAGCGGAAGTCGAAAGCGTTGTACCTGGTTTGCCCAGCCTCGGTCGAGTTCAGGCGGAACGCCACCACGTAGTCGCGCGAGGCGGCCTCGTCGCCGAAGTCGGCAACCCACAGCCTGCCGTCGCTCCACGCGAGCGCCTGCACCGACCGCGGCTGCCCGGAGAACCGGACCTCCTCGCCGGTGCCCGCCTTGACCACGACGCCGTCGTTCGCGGCGGCCCCGGCCAACCAGAGGCCGCTGCCGTCGTAGGCCATACCGACGACGGGCGCGACGCCGTCCGGGGGAAGGATGTCGTCTGCCACCGCTGCGAGGGGCGCGATCCCGAAGGCGAGGCCGGCGGCCAGCGCGGCCGCGCCGATCCGGCGGAAACGTGAGGTTGTCATCGACGCCAGCTTAGTCACGATTGGCCGCCGCCCCAGATGGCGCCGATCAGCGCGACCATGACCAGGACGACGAGCACCCCGGTGACGATCAGGCGGCGAGTTCGAGGATTCACGCCCTAGATCGTACGCCCGGGCTCGTGGTGCGCCCCATTGTCCGAGGCGGAGGACTAACGTTGGGTCATGGAACGGACCCTGTTCTGCGCGGTCGCCATCGACGACGTCCGCGACGTGTTCCGCGCGCCGCCCGAGCTCGCGGCACGGCTGCGCGCGGTGGCCGCGGAGGCGTTCGCCCCGCCGACGCCCACCAAGCGCGGCTGGCTGGGCCCGCTGACCAAGCGGCACCGCCCGACGGAGGTCGACCCGTCGGTTCCTTCGCAGCAGGACGCCCACGCGCTGCTGACCGGAGCCTATGTGCCCCCCGGCCGGCAGCGGCAGTGCTGGGGCCTGCTGAACCTGTGGCTGATCTCGCTGTCGAGGGCGACGGCTGCCGTCGCGCTGGACGCCGACGGGTGGGTCGCGGTCGAGTGGGAGCTGGCCCGCGCGGGGCTGAATAGCGACTACGCCGTTCGCTCGCTGTTCGACCGGCCGCTCTCGCTGCCGCTCGCCCCGCTACCGGGCCAGGTCGCGGGCTACGCGAAGCACGTGCACGCCGTCGAGACCCTCGACGCGCTGGCCGAGGCCGCCGCCCGGGCCGACCTCAGCCCCGAGGGGCGCGACGCCGTCGCCTCCGTCGTCGGCGTGCTCCGCGTCGCGGCCGAGCACGGTCTGGACGTGGTCGTCGTCGGCGCTCCCGACT
>CAYVWO010000085.1:3484-8941 GCA_964455495.1 uncultured Tessaracoccus sp. | reverse complement strand
ATCTAGCATCTAACGTCTAATATCTAACGTCTTACGTCTGGCAACTAACGTCTAACATCTAACGTCTTATGTCTGGCAACTGACGTCTAACGTCTGATTTCTCCAGATCTTGGATCTACGACCACTTGCCAATTTTTGATGTTTCCCATACAATCCCTTCACCATGAAACTAAACGCATCCATCGAATGGCAAGGGGATTTGGCGTTCAATGCCAGTCTGGACGGTCATGAATTCGTCATCGACGGCGCCCCGCAGGCGCTCGCGCCCATCGGCACGGAACGGGGCGCCGCGGCGCAGGGGGCGCTCGAGGAGCTGGGCGGCGAGGTGAGGCTGAACGCCATCGTCACGGACCTCACCAAGGAGGGCGTCACGATCAAGCTCAAGGACGGCACGCAGGAGTTCATCCCGTCGTCGTGCAAGGTGTGGGCCGCAGGCGTGAAGGGCAGCGAGCTTGGCAAGGTGCTCGCCGAGCAGACGGGGGCCGAGCTCGACCGCGCGGGCCGCGTCGTCGTCGACCCGTCCGACCTCACCCTGCCCGGGCACCCCGAGGTGTTCGTGATCGGCGACATGGCGTTCGTCCCCGGCGTTCCCGGCGTCGCGCAGGGCGCCATCCAGGGCGCCCGCCACGCCGCGGCCGTCATCCGCTCGCGGGTCCAGCACACGGCCGCCCCGCAGCCGTTCGCCTACAAGGACAAGGGCTCGATGGCGACGATCGCCAGGTTCAAGGCCGTCGCGCTGATCGGCAAGACGCGCCTGACGGGGTTCTTCGCGTGGGTCGCGTGGCTGTTCCTGCACCTGCTCTACATCGCCGGGTTCAAGCAGCGCGTCACCACGCTGCTCAGCTGGGCCATGACGTTCGTTTCCAACGGAAGATCGCAGTTGGTCGTCACCAACCAGCAGATGGTCGGTAGGTTGGCCCTCGAGAAGCTCGGGACGAACGTGTCGGGCAAGTTGATCGAGGGCGACGACGTGGCCCCGCGGGAGTGACCCGAAGGAGTATCCGGTGAAGGCAGTACTTCGAGCGATCCAGGACCTCGCGCTGCTGGCGGCCCGCCTCGTCTCCGCGCTCGTGCTGATCGCGCACGGCTGGGACCGCTGGCAGGTGGCAGGGATCGACTCGCAGCTCGCCGTCGTCCAGGCCGCGGAGCTGCCCATCGGGTTCGGCATCGTGGTGGTCACGATCGCGTTCGAGCTGATCGGCGGGACCCTGCTCGCGTTCGGCCTCGGGACGCGCCTGATCGGCCTGGGCATGGCGGTGATGAACGCCGTGATCGTGTTCGCGATCAAGTGGGAGCACGGACTCGACATGAACGTCGGCGGCTGGGAGTACAACGCCATCCTCGCCGCGCTCGGCCTGCTGTTCCTGGCCAACGGCAGTGGCCGCCTCGGCCTCGACCACCTGTTCGTCCGCCCGCCCGACGACGGCTCCGACCTGATCGCCGACACGGACCCCGGCCGCTGACCGGAGTTCCGACGCACAATGCCCGTTCTGTGACCGATCGTGCACAAACGCCCGGGTTACGCGTCGAGACTCCGGGTCACCTGAGCCTCGATCCACCGCGGGTTCGGGCGGGCCACCCGATCGCCCGCCCGCTGTCGTAGGACAGCGCCGGGACGAGGAGTGAGCGGACGACGAAGGTGTCGAGCAGCACCCCGAACGAGACGATGAACGCGATCTGCACCAGGAACAGGATCGGGATCACCGACAGCGCGGCGAAGGTCGCGGCGAGCACGAGCCCCGCCGACGTGATGACCCCGCCCGTGATCGTCAGGCCGCGCAGGATGCCCTGCCTCGTTCCGTGGTGGAGGGACTCCTCGCGCACCCGGGTCATGAGGAAGATGTTGTAGTCGATGCCGAGGGCCACGAGGAACACGAAGCTGTAGAGCGGGACCGCCGGATCGGCGCCGGGGAGGTCGAGGAGGTGGTTGAACACGAGCGCGGCGACTCCGAGGGCGGTGCCGAAGGAGAGCACCGTGGTCGCGATCAGGAGCACGGGCGCCAGCACCGAGCGCAACAGCAGCGCCAGGATCAGCAGGATGACGAGGAGGATGACCGGGATGATCAGGGTGCGGTCCCTGATCGACGTGTCGTTGGTGTCGACGGCCACTGCCGTGACGCCTCCGACGATCGCCCCCGGGACCTCCTCGTGCAGTTGCGCACGGAGGCCGCGCACGGTCTCCGCCGCGGCGTCGGAGTCGGGAGCCGCGGTGAGCGTGGCCTGGAGCATCACCGCGCCGTCGACGACGGTCGGCTCGGGCGCCGGGGTGCCCGGTGGGCCGAAGGCCTGGATGCCGTCGGCCGTGACGGTCGCCGATCCGCTGGGCGAGTCGGCCGACACGACGCTGACCCCGTCGACTCCCGCGCTGCCGAGCAACACGGCGGCGGCGTCCTGGAGCCGTTCGGCCGGCACGACGACGATGGCCGGGCTGCCCGATCCGCCCGGGAAGTGCTTCCCGAGGAGCACCTGGCCGTCGCGGGCCTGGGACGAGCCGAGCACCAGGTCCGACTGGGGCACCCCGACCGCGTTGAGCTGGGTCGCGCCGACGGCCCCGACGGTCAGCAGGGCGGCGGTCACGATCCAGATCGGTCGGCGGTGGCGGCGGATCTGCCGGGCAAGCCACGCCCACGCCCCGGTGGCGTGGACGCCGTGCTCGGCCGCGACGACGTCTGGCTCGTAGACCGGACGGCGCGGCCAGAACGCCGCGCGGCCGCACAGGAACAGCAGCGCAGGCAACAGCGTCAGCGCGGCGAGCATCGCGACGACGATGCCGATGGAGGCGACGGGCCCGAGCGTGCTGTTCGACTTCAGATCGCTCAGCAGCAGACACATCAGGCCCGCGATGACCGTGCTCCCCGACGCGAGGATCGGCTCGAGCGATCCCCGCCAGGCCCGCGTCGTCGAGCGCCAGGCATCGCGCTCGGCACGCAGCGCCTCGCGGTAGCGGGCCACATACAGCAGCGAGTAGTCGGTGGCGGCCCCGATCACGAGGATGAACAGGATCCCCTGGGTCTGCCCGCTGAGCAGGAGGACGCCCGCCTTGGCGAGCCACCAGACGCCGAGCAGGGCGACCGTGAGGGCGGCCAGACTCGTGGTGAGCACGACGAGCGGAAGCAGGAGGGAGCGGTAGACGGCGACGAGGATCAGGAACACCGCGACGAGCGCGACCGCGAGGAGGAGCCCATCGATGCCGGAGAACGCCTCGACCAGGTCCGCGGCGAAGCCCGCCGGCCCGGTGACGTGCACCGACACGCCCTCGGGCACACCCCCGCGAAGCTGTTCGCCGACGGCGACGACGACCTCGTCGATGTCGGACGCCGCGTCGATCGGCACGAACGCCTGGATCGCCAGGCCGTCCTCCGACGGGATCGCCGGGGAGACGGCGTCGGCCACGCCCTCGATCAGCGGCAGGTCGGCGACCTGCCGTCCGACGGTCGCCGTCGCCTCGGCGTCGAATCCCTCCTCGGAGGTGAAGACGACGATCGCGGGGATGGCGTCGGAGTCGTTGAACTCGCCGAGCAGGGCCTGAACCTGGGTGGCCTCCGACGACGCAGGCAGATAGTTGGCCTGCTCGTTCGAGGACACCTCGCCCACGCGCCCGAAGTAGGGGCCTCCGATGGCAGAGGCGGCGAGCCAGACCACGATCAGCGCGGCCGACAGCAGCGCCCGGGGCAGACGCCGCGGGGCGCGGTGCCGGGCGGACGTCCGGGGGCCGTCCGGCGGCGGGGCCACGACTCCGTGGCCCGGGCGACGGTGGTCCCCGGCTCCTCCTCGATCGTTCATCGTAGGCCCCTTCCTAGGAAACCATCTTGGTGGATACCTTGCTAGCCTAACTAGTAACTAGTACGGCATGCAACTAGTCATAGGTGTTAACATGTGACTGTGAGTGAAGACCGCGGTGGACAGCCGGGCGGGTTCAGCTTGTTCGACATCGAGACCAGCGATCCGGACGGACAACTGATCGACCGCTCCTCGCTCTCCAGCGCCGACATCGCCCAGATCAACTCCCTCATGAACGCGTTCGCGCGGCTCCGTCGGGCGGAGGATCTCCTCACCGAGGCGTCGAACACCTACATGCGACTCAACCGCACGGACATGCGCACCCTGCACTTCCTGATCGCGTGCGCGCATCGGGGAGAACTGGCCACACCCAGCGCGATCGCGGCCCATCTCGGCATCTCCACCGCGTCGACCACGAAACTGCTCGATCGGCTCGAGCGCGGGGGTCACATCACGCGCGAGTCGCACCCCAGCGATCGGCGCGCGCTGGTGATCCGCGTCACCCCGGAGACCCACCAGGCGGCGATGTCGACCGTCGGAAGACAGCAGGCGCGCCGGTTCAACGCGGCGGCCCGGCTGACCCCCGGGGAACGCGATGTCGTCATCCGGTTCGTCACCGACATGGCCGACGAGCTCTCCCTCACCCACGCCCCCTGGGCCACGGGCCTCCCGCACTGATCCGGGAGCCGAACGGGCAGCCCGGCCGCCGGCCTACCGCCCGCCGGACGTCCCGCGCATCAGCGCGTACGCCGCCAGCGCCTCCGCGCGGGTGGCCGCGAGGTCGAGGATCGGCTCCGGGTAGTCGTCGGTGCCCCACTCGGCGATGTTGTCGCGCACGTAGGCGTCGTCCGGGTCGAATCTCCTCGCCTGCAGCTCCGGGCTGAACACGCGGAAATAGGGGGCGGCGTCGGCGCCGGAGCCTGCGACCCACTGCCAGTTGAACGGGTTGCTGGCCGCGTCGGCGTCCACGAGCGTGTCCCAGAACCACTGCTCGCCCCGGCGCCAGTCGATCAGCAGGTTCTTGGTGAGGAAGGACGCGGTCACCATGCGGACCCGGTTGTGCATCCACCCCGTCCGCCAGAGCTCGCGCATCCCGGCGTCGACGAGGCGGAACCCCGTGCGTCCCTCCTGCCACGCCCGCAGCATCGTCGGGCGGAGCCGCGGCCACGGGAAATGGTCGAAGCCGCCGCGCCAGTTGCGGGTGGCGAGGTCCGGGAAGTGGTAGAGCGTGTGCCAGGCGAACTCACGCCACCCGATCTCGGTGAGGAAGCGAGCGATCCCCTCGTCGCGGGCCGCCCCGCCGCGGGCCCGCTGGGCGGCGTGCCAGACCTGGTAGGGGCTGATCTCCCCCCACCTCACATGCGGGGACAGCCGCGACGTGGTGGGGCTCGACGGCGTGTCCCGCGTGGCGGCGTACGCGTCGACGCCGTCGGCGAGGAAGTCGTCGAGCGTCCGCCTCGCCGACGCCTCCCCCGGGGTCCAGGCCTCGCGCAGCCCGCCCGCCCAGTCGGGCCGGGTGGGCCGCAGCGCAAGGGCCGCCAGAGGGAGGGAGTCGACGGCGGACACGTCCGCGGGACGGCCGGCGGCGGGCGCGGGGAGGGGCTGCCGAGGCTCGATCCCCGACACGCAGGCGCGCCAGAACGGGGTGAACACCGAGTAGGGGTCCCCCGTCCGCGT
>CAYVWO010000085.1:0-3474 GCA_964455495.1 uncultured Tessaracoccus sp. | reverse complement strand
GTCCGCGTGCTGATCGCCCACGGCTCGAAGAGCAGGGTCGCCGCGTGGCTCTCCACCGTGAGTCCGGCGCCGCGCAGGCCCTCCTTCAGGCCCGCGTCGACGGCGCGTTCCGGGCCGCCGTAGCGGCGGTTCCAGTGCACGGCCGTCGCCCCCAGGGCCTCGACCACCGCGGGCACCTCGGCGTCCGCGGGGCCTCGTCGCAGGATCAGCGGGACGCCGAGGTCGTCGAGGGACACCGCCAGCGCCTCCAGGCTGTGGTGCAACCACCACCGCGCCGCGCCGCCCAGCGGCCGGATCCCGGGCGATTCGTCGTCGAGGACGAACAGGGCCGCGACGGGCCGGCCGCCGTCGATCGCGGCGCTCAGGGCGGGGTTGTCGGCGACGCGGAGGTCGTCGCGAAACCAGACGACGACCGCCTCGCACGCATCACGCATGTCAGTAGTATCGCCGCAGCGACCCGGGGATCGCGCCCCTCGACTCACAGCAATGACACAGGAAGCACATAGCCACGGCCCCGGTTCGGGTGCCAAGGTTGTTCCATGGCGACCACTGCACCCCTGACCCGGCCCGACGGCACTCCCATCCGCGTCGTCGCCGTCGACGACGAGCCCAGCCTGACCGAGCTCCTCAGCATGGCCATGCGATACGAGGGCTGGGAGGTGTACACGGCGACGTCGGGGACCGAGGCGGTGCGCGTGGCCCGCGAGGTGCAGCCCGACGCGCTGGTGCTCGACATGATGCTTCCCGACTTCGACGGGCTGGAGGTGATGCGGCGCATCCGCACGGAGCAGGCGGATGTGCCCGTCATCTTCCTGACCGCGAAGGACGGCGTGGCCGACCGGATCGCGGGCCTTACCGCGGGCGGCGACGACTACGTCACCAAGCCGTTCTCGCTGGAGGAGGTCATCGCGCGGCTGCGCGGCCTGCTGCGCAGGTCGGGCGCGACGACGGCGCGGCCGGACACGCAGATCGTCGTCGGCGACCTGATCCTCGACGAGGACTCGCACGAGGTCACCCGGGGCGGCGCACCCGTCAAGCTCACCGCCACCGAGTTCGAGCTGCTGCGCTACCTCATGCGCAACCCCAAGCGGGTGCTGTCGAAGGCCCAGATCCTCGACCGCGTCTGGAACTACGACTTCGGGGGCCAGGCCAACGTCGTCGAGCTGTACATCTCGTACCTGCGCAAGAAGATCGACGCCGACCGCGAGCCCATGATCCACACCATGCGCGGCGTCGGCTACGTGCTGCGCCCCGCCGGCTCGTGAGCGCGCCCCGCCGCGGCACGCTGGCCGCGCAGCTCCAGCCGCGGATCGTCGTCACGGTCGCGGTGATGGCCGTGCTGATGTGCCTGGCGACGGTGCTCGGCGCGCGCGGCATCCTGGTCAACCAGCTGGACCGCGAGCTCGACAGCGCCCAACGGCGCTCGCAGGGGCCGAACCAGGACTTCACCGACATCCTCCGGCTGCGCAACCCGGGCACGCGCGTGGGCACCGTCGTGGCGGTCCTCCTCCCCGACGGCACGGGGCTCGGCAAGGCGCTCAACGACCCCGGCATGGCCTCCGCCTCCACCGAGGTGGTCACCCTCACCACGGAGGCGCTCCGGGTGCTGATCGAGGTGCCGGCCGACGGCGCGAAGCACACCATCCGGCTGCCCGACATGGGCGAGTACCGCGTCGAGGCCCGCGAGCGGGAGAACGTGGGGACGGTGTTCGTCGCGCTGCCCACCAGCGAGATCAACCGGTCGCTGCTGTGGCTGGGCTCGTTCGCCGGCAGCGTCGCGCTGGTCGCGGTCGTCGTCGTCTCGCTCGTCACCCGCGAGGTGGTGGGCCGCGCCGTGAAGCCGCTCGTCGCGCTGACGAACACCGCCGATGAGGTGAGCAGGCTGGAGCTGGAGAAGGGCGCCGTCGAGGTGCCGCGCGTGGACGCGCCCGACATGCCGGAGGACAGCGAGGTGACGCGGCTGTCGACGGCCTTCAACCAGATGCTGGACCGCGTGGAGGGGGCGCTCACTGCCCGCGAGGAGTCCGAGGTGAAGCTGCGCCGGTTCGTCGCCGACGCCTCGCACGAGCTGCGCAACCCGCTCGCGGCCATCCGCGGCTACGCCGAGCTCGCCGACCGCTCCCCCGACGGCACCGACACGTCCTTCGCGCTCGGCCGGATCGGGGCGGAGTCGCAGCGGATGAGCAAGCTGGTCGGCGACCTGCTGCTGCTCGCCCGCCTGGACGCCGACGTGAGGGTCGAGCCACGGCCCGTCGACGCCGTCGAGGTGGTGCTGAACTCCGTGAGCGACGCGCAGGCGGCCAGCCGCGACCACCGGTGGCAGCTGGACCTCCCCGACGCGGAGGTCACCGTGCTCGCCGATCCCGACCAGCTGCACCAGGTCGTCGTGAACCTGCTCGCCAACGCCCGGACGCACACCCCGCCCGGGACCACGGTCCGCACCTCCGTCCGCACCGAGGGGACCTCGGCGGTGATCGAGGTGGCCGACGACGGCCCCGGCATCCCCGCGGACGTGCTCCCCCGCGTCTTCGAACGCTTCGCGCGGGCCGACGACGCCCGGGCGCACTCGTCCGCGCAGTCGACGGGCCTCGGCCTGGCGATCGTCCGCGCCGTCGTGGAGAGCCTCGGCGGCACCGCCACCGTGGACTCCCGGCCCAGCCTCACCCGCTTCACCGTCCGCCTCCCGCTGGCCTGACCGCCGACCGATCGTCAAGCAGATTCCGGCCCGGCGACGGCGCGGTCCGCGTAGCATTCTCGGCAGACGAAAGGACCCCCATGGAGATCACCCGCTCGGCGCTCGCCCAGATGGTCGACCACACGCTGCTCAAGACCGACGCGACCCGCGCGCAGGTGTCCGCCCTCGTGGCGGAGGCCCGGGAGCTGGGCACGTTCTCGGTGTGCGTGTCGCCGTCGATGCTGCCCCTCACCGACGAGCTGGGCGACGTGAAGGTGGCGACGGTGTGCGGGTTCCCGTCCGGCAACCACACCGCGGCGGCCAAGGCCGCTGAGGCCGCGGAGTCGTCGCAGCTCGGTGCCGACGAGGTCGACATGGTGATCAACATCGGGCTCCTGAAGGAGGGCCGCGCGGACCTCGTCGAGTCCGAGATCCGCGCCGTCCGCGAGGCCACGACGGGGCTGCTGAAGGTGATCATCGAGTCGGCGGCGCTGACCGACGAGGAGATCGTCGCCGCGTGCCGCGCCGCGGAGGCGGCGGGCGCCGACTTCGTCAAGACCTCGACCGGCTTCCACCCCGCCGGCGGCGCGTCCGTACACGCCGTCGCGCTGATGGCCGAGACCGTCGGCGGGCGCCTCGGCGTCAAGGCCAGCGGCGGCATCCGCGACTACGCGACGGCCAACGCCATGGTCGAGGCCGGCGCCACCCGCCTCGGGCTCTCGGGCACCCGGGCCGTCCTCGACGGCGCCGACGACCCCGCCGCCGCGGGCGACGACGGCGACTACTGAGGACCGCGACTA
>CAYVWO010000084.1:7869-8972 GCA_964455495.1 uncultured Tessaracoccus sp. | reverse complement strand
TCTCCAGTTGCAGCGCGTCCAGCGCGCGCTCGGTGGCGCCGCGGTCGGTGGTGGGCGGGATCGCGATGGTTGGGGTGCCCGACATACCGACCACCGCCACGTTGAAGGTCCTCGGCAGGGCGCGGAGGAACACCTGCGCCGCGGTCTTGGCCGCCGCCAGGCGGTTGGGCTCGACGTCGACGGCCGACATCGACAGCGAGGTGTCGACGACGATCACGACGGTGGCGCGCTCGCGCGGTTGCTTCTCGGTGCCCAACGGGTTCGCGTAGGCGAGGCCGAGCGCGATCAGGGAGGCCAGCGACATCGCGACGAACAGGTGCCGCGTCCACCGCCGCTGCGCCCCGACGACGCGGCTCAGCACGCCGGTGTTGGTGTAGCGCAGCGCGATGCGGCCCTTCAGCCGCAGCAGGATGAGGTACGCGACGATCAGCACCGGAAGCAGGACGAGCGTCCACAGCCGCTCGGGGTTCTCGAACTCAGGGACCCAGGACATCACTTGCTCACCCCCTGCGGGGGCTGGTGCAGCATGCCGGCGACGCGGCGGTAGTTGAGGACGAAGCGGGCGATGTCGGCCACCCAGTCGCGGTCGGTGCGCAGCTGGATGTGGCCGGCGCCCGCCCGGCGGAGCGCGATCTTGATCCGCTCGCGTTGGGCGCGCGAGGCGGCGTCCATGCGGCGGCGCGCGGCGTCGTCGGACGTGTTCACGTAGCGGGAGAAGGAGGTCTCGGGGTCGCGGATCAGCATCTCGCCGACGTCGGGGAACTCGAGCTCGTGCCGGTCGATCACCTCGACGCACAGCACCTGATTGCGCACCGCCAGCCTGCGGATGGCGCGCTCCCAGGGCGGAGGCACGTCGGGGTCGAGCTCGGCGTCACCCGCGGTCAGGAAGTCGGAGACGACAACGCGCATCCCGCGGCGCCGCTGCGAGCGCGTGAGCTGCTCGATGCCGTCTGCCAGCTCCAGGTTGCCGGGCGTGTGGTCCGGGACGATCGGCTCGGTCAGCATCTTGCGCAGCAGCCCGTACAGCGCGGTGCGGCCGGAGCGGGCGGGCAGGCGCTTGACCTTGTCGGGCAGCATGATCATGCCGCCGAACCGGTCGCCCA
>CAYVWO010000084.1:7344-7859 GCA_964455495.1 uncultured Tessaracoccus sp. | reverse complement strand
GTTTTGCGCGTTCGCCGGTTTCGCACAGGAGTATGGCGGCGATGCCGAGGTCGCGCTTCGTGACCCCTTCGGTCCCCCAGTTCATCGACGGCGTGGCGTCGAGGAGCGCCCACACCTCAAGCTCCCGGTCGGCCATGGTGTCACGGACGTGCGGGACGGTGGTGCGGGCGGTTACCGCCCAGTCCATCCGGCGGACGTCGTCCTGCCCCGGCTGGTAGACGCGGGCGTCGTTGGTGTCCGAGCCGGGGCCGGGAAGGAGGCCGAGGTGGTCGCCGTGCAGGAACCCCTCCAGGCGCCGGACGATGGTGAGCTCAAGCCTCCGGAGCGCCGCCTCGGGAGCCAGCTTGTTGAGGGGCACCGTCGGCCCCTTCGGCTCGCGCAGCACCGACCACTCGGCACCCTCGGGCCCGGGCATCGCCAGCGGCGGCCCCTTCGGGGGGCCGTCGTAGGTGAATCCCGGCTGCGGCATCTGACCTAGCCGCGACCGGGTTGGTGCGCGTGCTGGCCGTGGCTCG
>CAYVWO010000084.1:1482-7334 GCA_964455495.1 uncultured Tessaracoccus sp. | reverse complement strand
GCGCTGCTCCTGACTCCAGACGGGCGTCTGCGCGGGCACCATGGCGAGGATCCGCTCGACGACGTCCGTGGTGAGCACGTTGTCGGCGACGGCGTCGAAGCCCAGCGTGATGCGGTGCGCCATGACGTCCTTGGCCACGGCCTGGACGTCGGTGGGGAGCACGTAGTCGCGGCCGTTGATCAGCGCGAGCGCGCGCGCGGCGGCGACGAGGCCCAGCGTGGCGCGCGGCGAGCAGCCGATCTGGATGACGCCGGTCAGGTCGGGCATGCCGAAGTCTGCCGGGGTGCGGGTGGCGAGCACGAGCCGCACGATGTACTCGGCCACCAGGTTGTGGACGAACACGTTGCTCGCCATGTCTTGCAGGTGCCGCACGACGACGGGGTCGAGCACGCGGTTGGACTCCGGCGGCGAGACGCTCATCCGGCGCAGGATCTCGAGCTCCTCGTTGCCGCGCGGGTAGGGCACGTCGACCTTCACGAGGAAGCGGTCGCGCTGCGCCTCGGGCAGCGGGTAGACGCCCTCGGACTCGACGGGGTTCTGGGTGGCGATCACGATGAACGGCTTGGGCGCCGGGTAGGTCTTGCCGCCGATCGAGACCTGCTTCTCGGCCATGAGCTCGAGCATCGCCGACTGCACCTTGGCGGGCGCGCGGTTGATCTCGTCGGCAAGCACGAAGTTCACGAACACCGGGCCGAGCTCGATCTCGAAGGACTCGGCCGACGCGGAGTAGATGCGCGTGCCGACGATGTCGGAGGGCACGAGGTCCGGCGTGAACTGGGTGCGGGCGAAGTCGCCGCCGCCCAGCGTCGCGAACGACCTCACGGCAAGCGTCTTGGCGACGCCGGGGACGCCCTCGAGCAGGCAGTGTCCCTTGGCGAGCAGCGCCACCATGAGCTGCTGCACCATGTGTTCCTGCCCGACGATCACGCGCTGCACTTGGCTGATGGCCTGGCCCAGCAGCTTCGCGGCGTCGGCGACGGTCGTCGGCAGCTGGGCGTCGGGCGTCGTGCTCACGCGGTCTCCTCGGGTGTTTCGGCGACTGGGTCCGCCGCCAACGATAGCGCCCCGCCCCCAGCGGCCCGGGAACGCGCCACGCGGGCCCCCGCGCTTGCGCGATGTGGTTCGATAGGCCTCGATGAGCAGCGACGACGACATCTTCGCCCCGGAGGGGCGGCCGGAGCCGGCCGCCCTTTTCCCGCTGCTCGACGACGACCCGGCGAAGGTCGGCGACTTCTGGCTCGACGCCCGCGTCACCTCCACGCCCGCCGGCACCGCGTTCGTCGCGCACGAGGACGGCGGGGACGCCACGCTGTTGATGCTGCTGTCGGCGGGGGCAGCCAAGGATCCCGCGGCGCGCTCGCGGTTCTCCGGCGAGATCAACGCGATGCACATCGACACGGTCGTCGCCCGCGGCGGGCAGGACCAGGACGAGGGCCTGATGCAGGTCCGGTTCCGCGGCGAGGAGGACGACCCGACGCTGGACGGGCACGCCCCGCTCGCCCCCTGGGTCGCGCTGGCGTTCGACGGCTCGGCCGCCGCGGCCCTCGAGGCCGAGCGCGTGCTGCAGGCCATCGACCTGTCCACGTCAGCGCCCCTGGGTGCGCCGTCGGGCCCTGACTACCGGTTGCATTGGATCGACGACACCGCCCACGGCCCCACCCGCGTGTGGCCGCTTGCCTGGCCAGGCCGCAGGGATCGCGCGGGCTGGATTACGATCCTGGTGTCGTTCCTGCTCATGGCGCTGCTCGCGGCGCTTGCCCTGTTGCTCGCCATCCTCGTGTTCCAGAATCAACCCTTAGTCGACGCGCCGCAGCCCATTCCTTCACCCGCCTCGGGCGGCTCGGGCTCGGGCTCGCCGCAGCCGGGCGGGGGCACCGGATCGGGTTCCCCGCAGCCAGGCGAGACCGGCTCCGGCGAGCCCGGCGGCGGCGAGCCGTCGGGCGACCCGAGCGGCGACGGCGGCGGTTCCCCCGGCGGCGACAACGGCGGCCCGTACGACCATTCGCCGTCGATGAACGTTCCGAGCGGCAACCAGTCGGGCCCGAGCGACCCGTCGCCCAACCCGAAGTTGTAGTCGCCCGACCCCAGATGCAGGAGGAGTACCCCATGGCCGCACCAACGTCCACCGTCAGCTTCGACGGTACCCCCGAGCGGATCGGCAACCGGACGATCATCCGCCTTCCCGGGTCCGCGAGCGCCGAGCTGCCCTCGCGCGGCCAGGTCGCCGTCGTCGGCACCATCGACGCGCGCGCGTTCGAGACCGTCGTCGAACCCGACGGCAGGAGGGGCCACTGGTTGGCGATCGACGACGGGCTGAGCGACGCCCTCGGCGACGGACCTGTCGCGGTGGAGCTGACGCCGGTCAAGGAGTGGCCCGAGCCGTCGATCCCCGCGGACCTTCAAGCCGCGCTGGCCGAGGCCACGGACCTCGCCGACACCTGGGACGGCATCACCCCGATGGCGCGCTGGGAGTGGGTGCGTTGGGTGGGCGCCACCAGGAACCCGCAGACGCGCGAGCGCCGTGTCGAGGTGAGCATCGACAAGCTGAGGAACGGCAAGCGTCGCCCCTGCTGCTTCGACCTGTCCTCCTGCACGGACCCCGAGCTCTCGAGGAGCGGCAAACTCGTCATCACCGCTGATTGAGCCGGGCCACGGGCGCTAGCCGAGTGCCCGTGTCGAAGTCGACAAAGGCGGCCAGGGGGCGTTACCCCTCCTCGCCCTGCCAGGGCCAGCGGAAGCCCTCGCGGTTCCACCACCATTCCCAGTCGTCGCCCTGCCAGGGCCACGTCCAGCCCTGGTCGCTGTCGGGCTCGCTCGGCGGCTCGGTTGGCTCCGGCGTGGGGGTGGGAGTCGCCTCGGGGCTCTGCGTGGTGTCCGGATCTGCGTCGTTGTTGTCCCACGGCCAGGTCCAGTCCTGGTTGTCCCAGGGCCAGGTCCACCCGCCACCCTCGTCCTCGGGCGCCGGGGTGGTCTCGCTCTCAGTGGCCTCCGGGGTCGGCTCGGGCGTCTTGTCTGCCGGCTCCTCGGGGTCCGGGGTCGGCTCGACGGTCTCGGTGACCTGCGCCGTCGGCGCCGCCGGGGGCGGGTCCTCGCCCTGGCCGGTCGCCCACACCACCGCCGCAAAGATCAGCGCGAGCGCGGCGACCACCACCCAAAGCACCCAGCTCGTGTACCAGGGACGCCGCGACTCGGGCTCTGGAGCCGGCTCCGCCTCGGGGAGGGGGCTCAGCTCGATGCCGTTGCGGAACAGCGACTCGCTGAAGGGCGTGTCCTGGAAGCCTTGGGCGACGACGGGGGCGAGGTCGATGCCCTCGCTGAAGATGCGGTCGATGAAGGCCGGCCTGGGCGCCGGGGCCGCGGCGGGCCGCCGGGGGACGTCGTCGACGAAGATCCCGTCGAACAGCACCCGCGTCTCCGCCGCATCCTCGGGCGCGGCGAGCACCGTCGTCGGCTCGTCGTCGCCGGGAGCCGCGGCCACGGCCTCCTCGTCCGCCGCCTGTGGCGTCGGGTTCGCGATGCCGTCGGCGGCCCAGAAGTCGGACTCGTCGTAGGGGGTGGTTCGCTCGCTCATCGGCCTCACGAGACCTGGTCGTAGGACAGGGGGAGGCCCTCGGGCGCGACCGCCTGGATGGTGCCGTCGGCGGTCGTCAGGAAGGCCGAGTGGCGCGTCATCTCGAACGTGTAGACCTGGCCGCTCGCCACCGCCGTGGCGGTGCCGTGGAGGCCGCCGAACCCGTCGGCTCCGGGCGCCGGGGCGAGCCTGTTGAGCAGGCTGCCGTTGATCTGGAAGAAGGCGATCATGTCGGAGAAGCCGAGGTCGGTCCCGTCCCAGGCGAAGGCCTGGGCCGCCTGTCCGGTGTTCTTCGCCTGCCAGACGCTCACCCCATGGACGGGCGGCGTCCCCGCCGGGCGGCTGGCGTAGACCGCGCCGTCGTCGTCGACGATGAGGCTCCCTCCCTGCTGCACCCGGATCAGGCGCGCCCTGCCGTCCTGCTCGCGGCCGCGAATCAGGGCGCGGTAGTCGCGCGGCAGGCCCGCCTGGAGCGTCGCCGCGTCGAACAGCTCGCGGGCCTGCTGCCAGAAGTCCGTCGCGGCCTTCGGCGAGTTGGGCGTGGAGGCGAGCACCTGGATGCCTGCCATGGTGAGCGCGGCGGTGAGGTCGGCAGCCGACTGCTTCGTGCCGTTGTAGCGGATCTCCGTCATGGCTAGTCCCTTGTCGTCGCGTCACGTTGGCCCGGCCGAGAGCGGCCTACCCCTAGACCTTATGCGCGCCGACGGCCCCGGCCGCGATCTGCCTATGAACTTCCCCATTCCTGGGGGAAACGGGCCCTGGGCCGGGGCGGTTAAGATCCTTGGCATGCCCGCCTCCGCCCTTCCCAGCCTGTTCGAGATCGAGGCGGCCGCCGAGATCGTCTATCGCGAGTTCCCACCCACCCCGCAGTACCGCTGGGCGCTGCTGAGCGAGCGGCTGGGCGCGGACTGCTGGGTCAAGCACGAGAACCACACCCCAGTCGGCGCGTTCAAGATCCGCGGCGGCCTCACCTACTTCGACCGGCTCGCCCGGCGCGGCGAGCTGCCCGCCGAGGTGGTCAGCGCCACGCGCGGCAACCACGGCCAGTCCATCGCCTGGGCGGCCCGCAGCCACGGTGTGCGCTGCACGATCGTCGTCCCGCACGGGAACTCGGTGGAGAAGAACGCCGCCATGCGCTCGCTGGGCGCCGACCTGATCGAGCACGGCGACGACTTCCAGGAGGCGCGCGAGCACGCGGCCGCGCTCGCCGCCCGGCGCGGTGCGCACATGGTGCCCAGCTTCCACGCCGACCTCCTTAGCGGCGTGGCCACCTACTGGTGGGAGTTCTTCCGCGCCGTGCCGCAGCTCGGCGTCGTGTACGTGCCGATCGGCCTGGGGTCCGGAGCCTGCTCGGCCGTCGCCGCGAAGCTGGCGCTCGGGCGCGAGGTGCGGATCGTCGGCGTGGTGAGCGCACTCGCGACGACCTACGCCGACTCCATCGCCGCAGGAAGGGTCGTCGCCTCGCCCGTCAGCACCGAGATCGCCGACGGCATGGCCGTGCGCGTCGCCGACCAGGAGGCGCTCGACATCCTGATCCCCCACCTCGACCACGTGGTGCGGGTCACCGACGCCGAGGTCGCCGACGCCATGAGGATCCTGTTCACCGACACCCACAACGTCGCCGAGGGGGCCGGCGCGGCGGCGCTCGCCGCGGCCCTCCAGGAGCGCAAGTCGCTGGCGGGCCGGGTGGTCGGCCTGACGATGACCGGGGGCAACGTCGACGCCGACGTGTTCGCGCAGGTGCTCAGAAGTCGGCGATGATGAGCCGCTTCATCTCCAGCATGCGCTCGAAGGCGCCCGGCCTCGCCATCAGCTCGTCCATTCCGGTCGACACGACCTGCCAGCTGACGCCGTAGCGATCCTTGCCCCAGCCGTAGCGCCGGGCGACCACAAGGGTCGGGCGAGCTCAGGGGAGCTGCGCGACGAGCCTCTTCGAGGCCGTGTTCCGGTACGACTCCTCGAGGAGTTCGGCGATCTCCACCCAGTCGGTGTCGTCGGTGAGGCGCAGCCCGATCCAGCCGAAAGGGCCGATGTAGCCCGGGAGGTAGACGTCGTCGCGGCCCAGCAGGGACAGGCGTTCGTCCTCGGGGAGCAGCACGCTGACCGACTGTCGCACGCGGTGCCACACACCCTCAACCTTGTGCGACATGCCGTACCAGGCGAAGACCTTCGTCGTGTAGAACGCGGCGTGCCCGACCGACACCTTCTCCTTCGCCCCCGGAAACGCGAGCGCGATCCCCCGGATGCGCGCGAGGGTGGGGTCCGCGGGATCGTATGCGAG
>CAYVWO010000084.1:0-1382 GCA_964455495.1 uncultured Tessaracoccus sp. | reverse complement strand
TGAGATCTTCGCCGGGGCCGGGCTGCTGCTTGGCGGGTTCGGGATGTGGCGACGGCGCCGCCGCGCGATGGCGCTGGGGTTAGTGCCCGCCGCCATCGCGTTCGTCGTGCTCGCCGGGGCGCTGACCGCGTGGGGCGTGAGCCTCCCCCGCGTCGTCGACTGGTCGACGCACTTCGCCGACGGGTGGGCCGGCTGGCTCCAAGCCGCGCTGCGGCTCACGCTCGGGGTCGTGTTCTTCGGCGCCGCCGCGGCGCTCGCCGTCGTCACCTTCACCGCGCTCACCCTGATCATCGGCGAGCCGTTCTACGAGCGCATCCACCGCGAGACCGAAGATGTCCTGGGGCCGCCCGTGCCCAACAGCTCGGTGAGCCTGTGGCGCGCGGTGGTCAGCGGCGTCGGGTTCGTGTTGCGCGGCGCCGTGGTCGCCGTGATCGTCGCGGTGCTGGGGTTCATCCCGGTCGTCGGGGGCGCCCTCGCAGCAGTGGTCGGCGTCGTCCTCACCGGGAACCTGCTCGCCCGCGAGCTGATGGCCCGGGCGTTCGACGCAAGGGGACTCGACGACGGCCGGCGCGCGCAGATCGTCGCGGCGGGGCGCTGGCGGGTGCTCGGCTTCGGGATCGCCACCCAGCTGTGCTTCCTGATCCCGCTGGGCGCCGTCGTCACGATGCCCGCCGCCGTCGCCGGAGCAACCATGCTCTCCCGCGAGCTGATCGACCGCCGACCCGCGCCGTGAGCCGGGCCGCCTGACGGAAGCCAGGACGCCCGCAACCGCCGCTTCTTGAGCCGGGCCGCCCGACGAAGTCGCGGCGCCCGTGTCGAAAGGCCGTGACCTTCCCCACAGACTTGGGCCAGGGCCAGAACAGCGAAACAATGAGCGCCATGCGGACCCTCGTTGAGCGGATGGAGCGGCATCAAGTGCCGCTGTACCTGGCCGCGTTGGTGGTTGGCGCCGTCGTCGGGCTGGCGCTGCCGGCCGTCGCGCGCCCTGCGGAGACGGCGATCAATCCGATCCTCGGGCTGCTGCTCTATGCGACGTTCCTGGGCGTGCCGTTCGCGCAGATCGGGCAGGCGGTCCGAGACTGGCGGTTCCTCGTCACCGTCCTGACCGTGAACTTCCTGCTCGTCCCCGTGGTGGTGTTCCTGCTGTCAAGGGTTGTCGCCGGGGATCAGGTGCTCCTCGTCGGCGTGTTGTTCGTGCTGCTCACGCCGTGCGTGGACTACGTGATCGTGTTCACAGGGATCGCGGGCGGTGCGAAGGACAGGCTGCTCGCCGCGGCTCCGCTGCTGATGCTGTGTCAGATGGCGCCCCTGCCTGTATACCTGTGGCTGTTCGTCGGTGCGGAGTTCGTGGCCGCCGTCGACCTCGCGCCGTGCGTCGACGC
>CAYVWO010000083.1:486-8972 GCA_964455495.1 uncultured Tessaracoccus sp. | reverse complement strand
CCTTGTTCTGCAGGATCTCGTAGCGCCCCGAGACGATGCCGAGCACCGGTTTCTTCTTGTCCTTCCAGCCCTCGTCCGGCACCACGGCATCGGCGTCGGGGAGACGGAACACGATGCCGTCGTCGGCCGCCATCGGCTGGATGTCGAGGCCGACCTTTCTGGTCAGCGCCTCGCCGATGACGAGCGTCCACGCTTCCAGGACGCGCCGCCCCAGCGGCGAATGGACGACCACGCGCCAGTCGCCCAGCTCGTCGCGGAATCGCTCGACGACGACGGTGGCCTCGTCGGGTACGACGCCGGTGGCCGCGCGCTGCTCGGCGAGGTAGCGGGCGAGGTTAGCGCGGGTGTGCTCGTCGAGGTGGGCGCCCTCGAGCCTTTCGGGAGAACGCGAGGCCTCGCGCTGGAGGCGGCCGATCTGACGCCCCAACTCCGCGGGGCGCCCTTCGTCGTCGCCCTTCCAGAACGGGAGCCGTCCGGTGTTGCCCGGCGCGGGGGAGACGCGCACCTGGTCGCGGGTGATCTCCTCGATCCGCCACGACGAGGCGCCGAGCGTGAAGACGTCGCCCACGCGCGACTCGTAGACCATCTCCTCGTCCAGCTCGCCGACGCGCCGCGCGCCCTGCTCGTCGCCGGCGAGGAAGACGCCGAAGAGGCCGCGGTCGGGGATGGTGCCGCCGGACGTCGCCGCCAGCCTCAGCGCGCCCGGCCGCGGGTACAGCCGGTTGTCGTCGCCGAGGACGAGGCGGGCGCGGAGGTTGCCGAAGTCGGCCGAGGGGTAGGCGCCGGTCAGCAGCTCCACCGTCGCGTCCAGGAGCGCCCGGTCGAGCGAGGCGTAGGGCTGAGCCCGCCGCAGCGTCGCGAACCACTCGTCGACGTCGAGGCCCGCGTCGCCGGAGCCGACCGCGGCGGCAACCGTCTGTTGGGCCAGCACGTCCAGCGGCGCGCGTGGGATGCGCAGCTCCTCGATCTGCCCGCTCAGCATCCGCTCGGTGGTGACGACGGCGGCCGCGAGGTCGCCGCGGTGCAGCGGATAGACGTCGCCCGCCGATACCGCCCCAACCATGTGTCCCGCGCGCCCGATCCGCTGCAGCGCGCTCGCCACCGAGGGCGGCGCGGACACCTGGACGACGCGGTCGACCGCGCCCATGTCGATGCCGAGCTCCAGCGAGCTGGTCGCGACGACGCAGCGAAGCTCGCCGGACTTCAGGGCCGCCTCGACCTCGGCGCGCTGCTCCTTGCTGACCGAGCCGTGGTGCGCCCGGGCGATCACCAGCGGCGCGCCCCGTCCCGCACCCGACTGCGCCATGATCTGCGCCGGCGGCCGCGCCGGGATCGGCGGGAGCGTCGCCGGGTCGTGCTCCTCGGCCCACAGCTCGTTCAGCCGGGCGGTCAGCCGCTCGGCCGTACGCCTGCCGTTGGTGAAGACGAGTGTCGAGCGGCCCTTCTTCACAGTCTCGTAGACCTGCTGCTCGACGTGAGGCCAGATCGATCCCGACGGCGCGTCCGCGGTGAGCGTGTTGGTGTTCGGCCCGGCGAGCAGCGGGTCGAGCGCGGTGCCGGCTCCCGAGCCGTTGCAGGCGGCTGTCGAGGTCCGCGGGCCGGACGGGCCTGCGGCGGGGCGTGGTCTGATCGGCGCAGGCGGGGGACCGGGATCGGCGATGTCCTCGACGGGCAGTCGCACGGTGACGTCCCAGCGCTTCTCCGCGGGAGGCGCGACGACCGTGACGGGGCGGTCGCCGCCGAGGAAGGCCGCGACGCGCTCGACGGGCCGGACCGTCGCGGAAAGGGCCACGCGCTGCACGTCGCGCCCGACCAGCGCGTCGAGCCGCTCCAGGCTGAGGGCGAGGTGACTGCCGCGCTTGGTGCCCGCGACGGCGTGAATCTCGTCGACGATCACCGTCCCGACGCCGGTGAGCGTCTGCCGCGCAGAGCTGGTCAGCATGAGGTACAGCGACTCGGGCGTCGTGATCAGGATGTCCGGCGGCCGCCGCAGCAGTGCAGCGCGCTCCCTCGACGTCGTGTCACCCGAGCGGACGCCGACCGTCACGTCGGCCAGGGGAGAGCCGAGCCGCTCCGCTGCAAGCCTGATCCCGGTCAGCGGCGCGCGCAGGTTCCGCTCGACGTCGACCCCGAGCGCCTTCAACGGCGAGACGTACACGACCCGGGTCCCGTTCCCAGCCACAGTGCCCGACCCCAGCGAGTCAATCGCCCAGAGGAAGGCGGCCAGCGTCTTACCCGACCCGGTGGGCGCGACGACGAGCGCGTGCTCACCGTCGGAGATGGCCCTCCACGCCTCGGCCTGCACCGTCGTCGGCGCGGCGAAAACGCTCGCGAACCACTCCCTCGTGGGAGGCGAGAAGCGCGCCAGCGGATCGACCATGGGTGAAGTCTGCCACCGCCCGCCGACAAGACGCCGAGACGACGAACACCGCGGCTGCTTCTGTCTGATTCTCCGCCGGATCGGTGTTACTGCGGTTGCCAACGTCGCTATACGGACGCACGCGACCGCAGTAACCGGAATCCTGCCGGTCTTCCGACGAGGGCAGCCGCTGCTGCGAGGATGGGGCGATGCCCGGACATAGGATCAGTGATTTCGTCGGCCGCTCACTCCTGGACGGCATGCGGCGGTTGAACGCGCGGCATCCGTGGAGCCACAACGACCACTTTCACAGCTGGATTTTGGCCAACCTGCCCGAGCGGTGTGGGTCGGTGCTCGACGTCGGGTGCGGTCGGGGCGAGTTGCTCGCCGCTCTTGCGCCGCACGTCGGCCGGGTCGTCGGGGCCGACCTGGACGCGGCGATGCGCGAGCAGTCCGCAGCCCGCTGTACCGGGCTGGCCAACGTCGCCCTGACGGACCTGCCCTGGAACGAGGTCGATGGGCCGTTCGACGCCGTGACGATGGTCGCGGTGCTGCACCACCTTCCGGTCGAGGAGGCGCTGCGTGACGTGCGGCGACTGCTGGCCCCGGGTGGCCGCTTCCTCTGCGTCGGCCTGGCGGTGCCGGCGACCTTCACCGACCAGGTGTGGGACGTCGCGTCGATGGTCTCCAATCCCGTGATCGGGTTTGTCAAGCATCCCTGGCCGAACAGAGTCGGGATCCAGCCGGACCCCTTCCCGGTCAAGGACCCGACGATGTCGCTCGACGAGCTCGCGGCCGTCGTCCAGACCGTCATGCCGGGGGCTGTGCTACGGCGCCACCTCGGGTTCCGGCACACCATCGCCTGGACCAAGCCCGCGATCGGGACGGAGTGACCGTTGGTTTTCGCCGCGGCTGCTCGACGGAAGCAGCCGCGTTAGTGGCGGACGAGTTGCTGGTCGGTGCCGAGCGAGTCGTCGACGACGATCTCGCAGTCGCGTAGTTCCCGGTCGGCGGCGGAACGTCACTGCCGCATTCCGACAATCTCAGCACAGGCTCCGGAGAGTCGCTGCCTCAGCGGCGAAGGACCGCTGCTCCTTGAGCCGGGCTGAAGGAGCGCGGCGACGTCGGCAAACTGCTGCTGCAGGACGAGGTGTGTTGCGCCCTCCGGCGCCTCATCGGCGGCCGCGCGTGATCCGCGATGACGGACGGGAGGCGTCGCCGCTTGCGTCACCGGTTGCGTGCGTTTGCGGAACCCTTGCCCCTGACGGAGGGCCAATGGTCTCCGATGGGGGCGGGCACGCATTACGCTCTTCGACTATGACATTGACCGAGTACGGCGCCGTCCTTTTCGACCTCGACGGCGTGCTCACGCCGACCGCAGACGTGCACATGCGCGCGTGGAGCGAGCTGTTCAACAGCTACCTCTCCGGCGTCCCCGGCCAGCAGCCCTACACCGACGACGACTACTACCGCTTCGTCGACGGCAAGCCCCGCTACGACGGGGTGCGCGACTTCCTCGCCTCGCGCGGCATCGTGCTGCCCGACGGCGACCCCACGGAAGCGCCGGGACAGGGAACCGTCTGCGCGCTGGGCAACCGGAAGAACGCGGTGTTCAACGAGGTGATCGCCCGCGACGGCATCGAGCCGTACCCGGGTTCGCTTGCGCTCGTGGAGCAGCTGGCCGCCGCCGCGGTGCCGATGGCCGTCGTGTCGTCGTCGAAGAACGCGCCCGCGGTCCTCGAGGCCTCCGATCTCGCCGACTATTTCCCCGTGGTCGTCGACGGCAATGTCGCGGCCGCCGAGGGGCTGCCCGGCAAGCCGGCTCCCGACACGTTCCTTCGGGCCGCGGCCCTCTTCGGCGTGGATCCTGACGACGCCGTCGTGGTCGAGGACGCCGTCTCGGGCGTCGCGGCGGGGGCGGCCGGCGGGTTCGCGCTCGTCGTCGGCGTCGACCGCGGCGTCGGCGCGGACGAGCTGACCGACGCCGGGGCCGACCTGGTGATCGCCGACCTCGAGGAGCTGACCCGATGATCCGAGAGATCGCCGCCGACCCGCTGGACCGCCGGCGCTTCCCCGCCGATCCGTGGCGGCTCGTCGAGGTCGAGTACCGCGAGGGCGACGTCGGCGCCACCGAGACGCTGTTCGCCGTCGGCAACGGCTACCTCGGCATGCGCGGCAACCCGGAGGAGGGGCGTACCAGCTACGCGCACGGCACCTTCATCAACGGCTTCCACGAGACCTGGCCGATCAAGCACGCCGAGGAGGCGTTCGGGTTCGCCCACACCGGCCAGACCATCGTCAACGTCCCCGACGCGAAGCTGATGAAGGTCTACGTCGACGATGAGCCGCTCATCCTCTCGATGGCGGACCTCGACTCTTACGAGCGCTCCCTCGACTTCCGCGACGGCAAGCTCACGCGCACGCTGATCTGGCGAACCCCGGCGGGCAAGCGGGTGCAGATCCGCAGCTCGCGCATGGTCAGCTTCACAGACCGGCACCTCGCCCTGATGGAGCTGGAGATCACGCTGCTGGAGGGCGACGCCCCCATCGTCGTGAACTCGCAGGTGGTCAACCGCCAGGACGGCTTCACCGACTACCGGCGCCCGAACACCGGCGCCGAGGGCTGGGACCCGCGCCGCGCGGCCTCGTTCGGCGAACGGGTCCTGCTCCCGCAGCTGAACTGGCACGACGAGTCCCGCATGGTGCTGTGTTATCAGGTGGCGCGCTCCGGCATGACGATCGGCGTGGGCGTCGACCACTCCATCGAGACGGCCAACCCGTACGAGTCCGTCACGTCCACGGAGGACGACATCGGCAAGCTCGCCTACCGCATCGAGGCCCGCCAGGGCTTCCCGATCGTGGTGCGCAAGACGGTGGTCTACCAGACCTCGCGCGGCGTCCCCGCCAGCGAGCTGAACGACCGCTGCCGTCGCACCCTAGACCGCGTCGCCGAGCGGGGCTTCGATCACTACTACGCGCGGCAGCGCGAGTGGCTGGACGAGTTCTGGCTCAACGCCGACGTCGAGATCGGCGGCCAGCCCGGCATCCAGCAGGCCGTCCGCTGGTGCCTCTTCCAGCTCGCGCAGGCAGCGGCCCGCAGCGACGGGCTCGGCATCCCCGCCAAGGGCGTCACCGGCTCCGGCTACGAGGGCCACTACTTCTGGGACACCGAGATCTACCTCGTTCCCTTCCTCATCTACACCGCGCCGCGGGTGGCGCGCAACGCCCTCCGGTTCCGCGTGAACCTGCTCCCGCAGGCGCGTGAACGGGCCGCCGTCATGTCGCAGCGCGGTGCGCTGTTCCCGTGGCGCACCATCAACGGCGAGGAGGCCTCCGCCTACTACGCGGCCGGGACCGCGCAGTACCACATCGACGCCGACGTGGCCTTCGCCTTCGCCAAGTACCGCGACCTCACCGGCGACACCGCGTTCATGTACCGCGACGGCGCCGCCGTCCTCGTCGAGACCGCGCGGATGTGGGCCGACCTAGGCTTCTGGCGGATCGAGGCCGGGGGCGCGCGCTCGTTCCACATCCACGGCGTCACCGGTCCAGACGAGTACACCGCGGTGGTCAACAACAACATGTTCACCAACGCGATGGCCCGGGCGAACCTGCGCAGCGCCGCCGAGGTGGTGCGCGAGATGCGGAGGGAGGATCCCGACGCCTATCAGCGGCTGGTCGACGACCTGCAGATCGCCGACGACGAGGTCGCCGAGTGGGCGGCGTGCGCCGACGGGATGGTGATCCTCTTCGACGAGACCTTCGGCATCCACCCGCAGGACGAGAAGTTCCTCACCTCCGAGCTGTGGGACCTCGAGAACACGCCCGACGACAAGCGCCCTCTGCTGCTGAACTACCATCCGCTTGTCATCTACCGCTTCCAAGTGCTGAAGCAGGCCGATGTCGTGCTTGCCCTCTTCCTGCAGGGCGACCAGTTCACGCCGGACGAGAAGCGCGCCGACTTCGAGTACTACGACCCGATCACCACGGGCGACTCGACGCTGTCGGGCGTCGTCCAGTCGGTGATCGCCGCCGAGGTCGGGTACCAGGACATGGCCATGCAGTACTTCCTGAGCGGCCTGTACGTCGACCTCGCGGACCTGCACTCCAATGCCCGCGACGGCGTCCACATCGCCTCCACCGGCGGCGTGTGGAACGCGCTTGTCTACGGCTTCGGCGGCCTGCGCGACCATCACGGCCGAATCACGTTCGACCCGCGCCTTCCCCAAGGTTGGTCGCACATGACGTTCCCGCTGCAGATCCGGGAGTCGCGGCTGCGCGTGCACATCGAGCCGGGCTCTGCGACGTTCACCGTCGAGGACGGCGGCCCCGTCGAGATGGCGGTCCGCAGGATCAGCTATGTCGTCGCCCCCGGAGAGCCCGTCGTCGTCACGTTGGCCGACCAGGGGCCCCGCCGCGCGTCGCTGACGGGTAGCCACCCGGTCGTCGGCGGGCGCCGCGAGGATGGCTCGGTCGTTCAGGCGATCGTGCCGGAGTCCCACCCGCAAGACGGCATGGTCAGCGAGGACTAAGCGTGTCGGTCGAGGTGGCAGGCCTCGTCTCCGAGGCCTTCGAGTCCGGCTTCGATGGCGGCGCGTTCGCGCTGGTCGGCGATGGCCGGCTGCGCAGGCTCGCCGTGCGCCTCGGCGACGGCTGGCTGACGCTGCGACCGCTCGAGGAGGCCGTCGGCGCGGTCGCGGAGCACGAGGCCGGCGCTCTCGCCCACATCCGGGTGAGCGGCGGCCGACGGCTGCGGCTGGAGGTCACGCTGGAATCGGCGTCGGACGACGTGCTGGTGGTGCCCGGGCCGGTCATGTCGGTGGAAGGGGACCGTGAGCCGATCAGCTGGCACGTCGGGGCCTCCGCGGAGATCGTCGTTCCCTCGGAGGAGGGGCCCGGGGTGCTCACTCAGCGCCGGGGGCTCTCCTCACCAGGCGAGGCGCCCGGGTTCAGCTACCCGCTGGGCGAGGACGTGACGTTGGCCCCTCGGCAGGTCGTCAGCGCCGCCTGGACCTACGAGGCGTACCCCGGCGGGGCGCTGGACGTTCCCGGCGAACAGACGTGGCTGCCGCTGGTGCGCTACGTGCCGTTCGGCGAGTCCATCGAGGTGAGCGCGCCCGACGGCACGGTGACGGCCGACGGGCAGGGGAGCCTCGCCGACGTCGACGGCGAGTTCGAGGTGGCGCCGCCGGAAGGGCTGAGCCACCTCGTCGTCTGGAGCGCCGCCGGCCCGTCGCGCGTCGAGGTCGGCGCGTACCGGGACCTGGAGACGCTGCGCGATCAGATCGCTTGGACGGCGGGGTCCTCGGACGTCTGGGCCTACGTGACGACACGCCGGCTGCTGGATGGTCCCTTGGAGGACGAGCTGCTCGACCGGGTCGACTGGGCGCTCGGCTCCTTCGCGGAGAACCAGACGGCGTGGTCGGTCTGCGCCGCGCAGTTGGCCGTGATGCTCGGGCTCCCCGCCCCGCGGCTCGAGGAGGCCGCGGCGGATGTGCTGGCCGGTGGCCGCCCGGACGAGGCGATCCTGGTCGCGCTGCCAGGTCTCGCTCCCGAGGTGCTGGTCGGAGGATGGCCTGTCGGCGACCTCGCCGCCGCGGGGATCGACGCCGTCGCCCGCCTCAGCTACGGGCGTCCGCACACCGACGGCCGCCCCGAGCGCGGCCGCGACGTCGCCGTCGCCAAGCTCTTCGCCGCCGCACTGGGCGAGCGCGAGGAGGGCCTCCACGTCGCCGCGTACGCCCGCTCCGCTGAGGCCCGCCTGCTATGCCAGCTGACCACGCGCCCGGACCCGCTGGACATCGCCTGGCTGTCGGTGAACTCGGGGTAAGCGCTGAAAGACGCGCGCCGCGACTTGGAGGCACTTCTGGGAGTCAAGAAGGAGGTCAAAGAGCTTTTGCGGCCGCGCGGGATCTCTGAACGTACAGACTCATCGCCGTCATCTGCATGGCTGCAGCCGAGTAGCAGGTGGCAACGAAGCTGTTGTCATTGAGCGAGACCACGGCGGTGAACCCACCCGGGATCTTCAGTCCGTAGTTCGTGTCGGAGAGTAAGTTCATGGCACCCATTTCGGCTCTTCGGACCTGAGCGTGGGGTCAGATGCGTAGACCGCCGCCGATGAGGAGCA
>CAYVWO010000083.1:0-476 GCA_964455495.1 uncultured Tessaracoccus sp. | reverse complement strand
AAGTCTGGATGCACACCTTCCATTGCAGTCAGTGAGCGAAGCCTCGGGATCTCATCGGTGAGGATCACCTTCGCCGTCAAGTCCTTGCGGCTCAGGTTGAGAACCGTAGCCTCGTCCTCGTAGCGTCGCTTGATCTCACGGTCTCTGGCCTCAGCTCGGAGCACGTCGTCGTGGCCGGCCGCGCCTGAGATCTTGACTATCAACTTGAGTCTCGCGGTGTGTTGGCGTTGCTCCTCCCAAGCGATTCGCAGAGAGCGGCGGAGTCTTTCGCGCTGGTTGTCGGGTTCAAGCATCCAAATCGCGTACAAGCTCGACTCAAACGCTGGACGAACGAGATTCCAGGGTGCGTATGGGCGCGCCCCGATGGAGGCGAGCATCTCCTCCAGTGCCTTCTGATTGTCGCGTGCTGTCTGGATGAAGTGGCGGGCCTGGATGTACATCCGCTGACCGGTCCGGCTCACCTCGTCAAATTTCCG
>CAYVWO010000082.1:5724-9046 GCA_964455495.1 uncultured Tessaracoccus sp. | reverse complement strand
GTTGCCCTGCGGGTCGGCGAGGGTGACCCAGCGGAAGGACTCGTCGCCGCGCTCGCCGACAAGCGTCGCGCCAGCGGCGAGCAGTTCGTCGCGGGTGGCGTCGATGTCGTCGGTGAGCAGGTCGAGGTGTATGCGGTTCTTGCCCGATGTCGGGTCGCCGACGTGCTGGACGGCGAGAGTCGGCGTCGAGCCGATCATGAAGAACCAGCCGTCGTTCTCCTCGAGGATGGGGGCGCCGAGCCGCTCGGCCCACCAGGTGGCGAGCGGGCGGGGATCCGACGAGTCGATGGTGACCATGCCGATGTTGAGGCTCATACGGCCACCCTACGGCGTCAGCGGAGGGTGAGGAAGAGGTCCGAGCGCAGCTGGTTCGGGTCGCCGTCGGGGGTGGGCTCGGTGACGTAGATCTCGCCGTAGCGGGCGCCGGGAGCGAGCTGCTCCGATGCGCCCCAGCCCATGAGCCGGCCCCACGCGGCGCCGAGCTGGTCGTACGGGCCGACGTGGGTGACGACGGCGAGGCGCCCGGCAGGCAGCCCGGACGCGGTGACGTGCACGCCGTCGAGCTCCACGGCGGCGTGCAGCGGCCGGTCGACCGGGAAGCCGATCTCCACGGCGAACTCCGCCATGGGGTCGCCCTCGTAGACGGCGAGCGCCGCGCCGACGGGCTGCAGGCCCGCGCCCTGGAGGGCCGCCATGACCGGCCCGTAGGAGGCGTCGAAGGCCGCAGGCAGCCCCTCGATCCGCATGCCCTCGAACCGGATCACGGCCAGCGCGATGGTGTTCGTGTCGACGATCGCGGGCTCGGGCCACGGCCCGGAGGTCATCACGTCGGTGGTCATGGGCTTGCTCCCTTGCTCGCAGCGCCGCGTGGTGCGGCGGGTCGAGTCTATCGAGCGTGGCTCAGTCGAGGTAGTCGGCCAGGTGCTGCCCGGTGAGGGTGCCGGAGGCCGCGAGGTCCGTGGGGGTGCCCTCGAAGACGACGCGGCCGCCGTCGTGGCCGGCGCCGGGGCCGAGGTCGATCACCCAGTCGGCGTGCGCCATCACCGGGAGCGAGTGCTCGATCACGATCACGGAGTTGCCCTCGTCGACCAGGCGGTCGAGCATCTGCAGCATCGCCTCGATGTCGGCCATGTGCAGGCCGGTGGTGGGCTCGTCGAGCACGTAGATGCCCGCGCCCTCGCCCATCCGGATGGCGAGCTTGATGCGTTGGCGTTCGCCGCCCGACAGCGTCGACAGCGGCTGGCCGAGGCGGAGATAGCCCAGGCCGACGGCCTGCAGGCGCTGCAGGATCTTGCCCGGGTTGCCCGTGGTGAAGACCTTCGCGGCCTCGGCGATGGGGAGCGCCAGCACCTCGGCGATGTTGAGGCCGTGCAGCGTGTACCGGAGCACCTCGTCGGTGAACCGGCGGCCCTCGCACACCTCGCAGGTGTTCGCGATGCCCGCCATCATGCCGAGGTCGGTGTAGACGACGCCGAGGCCCTTGCAGTTGGGGCAGGCGCCCTCCGAGTTGGCGCTGAACAGCGCGGGCTTGACCGAGTTCGCCTTCGCGAACGCGGCGCGGATGGGCTCGAGCAGGCCGGTGTAGGTGGCCGGGTTCGACCGGATCGAGCCGCGGATCGCCGTCTGGTCGACGACGCGCACTTCGCCCGCCTTGGCCATCGAGCCGTCGGCGATCGACCCGTGGATGAGGCTCGACTTGCCCGACCCCGCCACGCCGGTGATCACGGTGAGGATGCCGAGCGGGACGTCGACGTCCACGTCGCGCAGGTTATGGGTGGAGGCGCCGCGGATCTCCAAGGCGCCCGACGGCGTGCGCAGGCTCGTCCGCGGCGCCTGCCTGGTCTCCAGGTGGTCGCCGGTGAGGGTGCCGGAGGCGCGGAGCCCCTCGAGGTTGCCGGTGTACGTGATCTGGCCGCCGTGCGTGCCCGCGCCGGGGCCGATGTCGACGATGTGGTCCGCCCGCGCGATCACCTGCGGCTTGTGCTCGACCACCAGCACGGTGTTGCCCTTGTCGCGGAGCCGCGCCAGGAGGTCCGTCATCCGGTTGATGTCGTGCGGGTGCAGGCCGACGGTGGGCTCGTCGAACACGTAGGTGACGTCGGTGAGCGCCGAGCCGAGGTGGCGCACCATCTTGACGCGCTGCGCCTCGCCGCCCGACAGCGTGCCCGACTCGCGGTCCAGCGACAGGTACCCGAGCCCCACCTCGACCAGCGACCCGAGCATGTCCGCGAGCGCCGTCAAGACCGGCCGGGCGCGGTCCCCGGCCTTGCCGTCGCGGAGCCTCTCCACCCACGGCAGGAGGTCGGAGATCTGCCAGCCCAGCGCCGCCGGCAGCGTGACGCCCTCGACGGTCGCGGTCCGGGCGGCCTCGTTCAGCCGCATGCCGTCGCACTCGGGGCACGGCCGGAAGGTGCCGATCCGCTCGGCGAACTCCTTCGCGTGTTTCTGCCCCGGCGCCTTCTCCGGGTTCAGGAACATCCGCTTGACGCGCGGGATGACGCCCTCGTAGGTCATGTTCATGCCCAGCGCCTTCACCTTGGTGGGCTCCTGGTACATCAGGTAGGCCCACTGCTCGGGGGTGAGGTCCTTGACGGGGACGGCGGGGTTCAGGTTGGGGTTCTCGGCGTAGCCCTTCCAGTACCAGGTGCCGACGCCCATGCCGGGGACGAGGATGGCGCCGTCGTTCAGCGACAGCTCGCGGTCGACGATCAGGGACTCGTCGACGGCCGAGACGCGGCCGTTGCCCTCGCACCCCGGGCACATCCCCTGGGGCGTGTTGAACGAGAAGAAGAAGCTGGGGCCGACCTCGGGCACCCCGAGGCGCGACCACACGAGGCGCATCAGGTTGTTGACGTCGGTCGCCGTGCCGACGGTGGAGCGCGAGTTCGCACCCATCCGCTCCTGATCGACGACGATGGCCGCCGACAGGTTCTCCAACTGGTCGACGTCGGGCCGCGCGGGGCTGGCCATGAACGACTGCACGAACGCCGGGTAGGTCTCGTTGATCAGCCGCTGGCTCTCCGCGGCGATGGTGCCGAACACGAGCGAGCTCTTGCCGGAGCCCGAGACCCCGGTGAACACGGTCATCTGGTGCTTGGGGATGTCGACGTCGACGTCGCGCAGGTTGTTGACGCGCGCGCCGCGCACGAGGATCTTGTCATGACCGTTGGGCATGGGCGGAAGTATGGCACCCGCCACAGACAGTTCCAACGGCCAGCTTCCGGCGACCCGAGACTAGGGTTGAGCGCCGACGCAAGCGGAGGTAGTGTTGTGAACAAGCAAGATCTCGGCCCCGCTAGGTGAGCCGGATTGGCCCTCGGTG
>CAYVWO010000082.1:0-5714 GCA_964455495.1 uncultured Tessaracoccus sp. | reverse complement strand
TGTTCGGGCAGCACACGGCAGATACGAGCGCTCCGCTCAAAGAGGGCAGAGTCCTGTGCAGTGATCTTCCGGCGGTACGCACTGCACACGAGATCCGGGAGCCAGAGAAGCTGTTCCTCTCCTGGACTGACCTGCAGGAGCCGGGCTTGGCGGGAGATGCGTCCGGAGCGTACTGCGTCGGTTTTCGTCTGGGCGTCGCGGTTAGCTTGCCGGCGATCACGGCGCCGTTCGAGCACGAAGAGTTCGACGGGCTCGTCTGGACTCGGCGCAGAGGTCAGGTGATGCAACAGACTCGTGAGACAGCGTGCGCGGGCCTGTTCGCCGTCGGCGTCGTCGTCCTCGACGGTGCGAGCATGCGCGAGTACGCAGAGTTCAGAGCCGTCGGGATGCCCGAGATAGTCCAGCAGGGCGAGGGTCCTCTGCTGACCGTCCCTTGCCCTGAGCGCTTCAGAGGTGTGCCAGTATCCAGAGCCGGCTCGGTCTACGAGGGCGTCTCGCACGTCGGCACGTTGATCGGCCTGGACGACGACCGCTGTCATGACGTAGAACCTGGCCCAGCGATCGTCGACGTTGTAGGTCTCGTCGAGGTAGGCGACGGGCCTGTTTCTATTCAGACGGTAGGCACCGGCAACGACGTTACTCACACTCATCATCGTCACCGTCCCTTCCTGGCTGGGGTGCTCCGAGACCAAGCTAGCGATGACGTCCGACAGTTTCGGGATCATCGCGCAGCGGTGCTCCAGCGGCCTGGGTCGTCCGCCGACATGGCCATCTAGACCGCGGCCATGGAGTACGAGGGCTGCGGCCATCAGGACTTTCCCCACTCGACCGCTTGGGCCGATGGCATCGAGGTGATGGATGCAGACCCCGGCGCGCGCAACGTGTTCGTCCACCTGAACGTCGCGTATGCCGTGAGGTCCGGGCGCGAGCTGCGCGTGCACGTGATTCAGCCATGCCTGGACTCGACCGTCGTGACGTGGGAGGAGATGGTCTCCGAGCGTTTCCCCTGCGTCGCCTTCGTGCAGGGGTCAGCATGGGGCGAGCAGCCGATGGGCGCCATGCTGGAGTTCTGGTGCCGCTTCGCCCGACGCGGCTACGTCGTGGCGCTCGTCGAATACCGGCCGAGCGACATCGCCCCATTTCCCGCACAGGTGGAGGACGCGAAGACGGCAGTGCGCTGGCTGTCGGCGCATCACGCCTCGTTCGGCATCGACCCAACGCGCATCGCGCTCGCGGGCGACTCCTCGGGCGGCCACACCGTGCTGCTCGTGCACGCGACCGAGGCCCTCGGCGAACTGGACGACGAACCGGATGCTCCGCTGGACGTCAAGGCCTACGTCGACTTCTACGGCCCGACCCGCCTTGACCTCATGAACGACGAGCCGACGACGATGGACCATCTCTCGCCCGAAAGCCCGGAGGGTCGCCTGTTGGGCGGCGTGGACCCCCGGTCCGTGCCCGAGCTGGTCGAACGAGCCGATCCCGGCCATTGGGTGAGCCCGGACCAGCCGCTCGCACCTCTGCTCATGGTCCACGGCTCCAAGGACCGGCTCGTCCCGTTTGCGCAGAGCGTCGAGCACTATCGGACGCTCCGCGCCGCGGGCCAACCCGTCCGGCTGATCCAGGTGCGCGACGCCGGCCACGGCGGCCCAACCCTGTTCACTCCGGAGGTGACCGAGGCCGTCGCCCTCTTCCTGCGGCACGCGCTGGCGATCGGGTAGGCGGCGACGGGCCGCTCGCGCGGGTCGGCCCGGCTATCCTCTTGACCGTGATCATTGCGGCCGCCGACGGTTCCTCCCTCTCGAATCCCGGCCCGGCCGGGTGGGCCTGGTACGTCTCCGACGACATCTGGGCCGCGGGCGGGTGGCCGCACGGCACCAACAACATGGGCGAGCTCATGGCCGTCCTCGACCTCCTGCGCTCGACGGCGCACCGTGACGAGCCGCTCACGATCCTCTGCGACTCGCAGTACGTCATCAACTCCCTCACCAAGTGGCTGCCGGGGTGGAAGCGCAAGGGGTGGAAGAAGGGCGACGGGAAGCCGGTGCTGAACGTCGAGCTGATGAAGGACCTGGACAAGGAGCTGCGCGGCCGCGACGTGACCTTCGAGTGGGTCAAGGGCCACGCCGGACACCGCATGAACGAGGCCGCCGATGAGCGTGCCCGCGCCGCCGCGACCGCCTATCAGCAGGGCCGTGAACCCGACGCGGGTCCCGGTTTCCCGGAGGTCGTGCGCCCGGAGGGTCGCACGGACTTCGCCGTCGGCGCCGTGGAGGAGCAGCCCGACCTGTTCTCGGACGCCCCGGACGCCGACGTTCCTCGACCCGTCCCCGGGTCTGCTGCGCCCCGCCAGAAGGCGGCCCTGGTGCGCGTCGCCCGCGCCCTTTTCGACGATCCTTCCTCCGCGCCGCTGCATCCGGACTTCGTCTGCCATCGCGGTGGGGCCGAGGCGGCCGCGCCGCCATGGGGGAGCGCCGTCGCGGCCGATCTCGTCGCCGTCGACGCCCTGGGCTCCGACGCGGCCCTCGTCCGGGCGCGGGTCGACGGCGTGCTGGTCGCGCTCGTGTGGGTCCAGCTGCCCGCAGGCTGGTGCCTGCGATTCCTGGGCTAACGCGGCTGCGGGATCTGAGGCCTGTCCGAGGGTCGGTGCCCGCGGCGCGGGTTACCGGACGTCGTCGAGGACGGCGCGCAGGCCGTCGCGGATGTCGCGGGTTGCTTGCGCATACATGGCGGCGGTCGGCGAGCGGTGCGACTGGAACTCGAAGTGCAGGCTACTCAAGAACCGCTCCATCAGCTCCCAGGCGTCGCGGCGGGTGCGGAGCCGTTCGATCGGCTCCGTCGACTCGGGGGCGTGGTCGGCGCGGGCCGAGTGGTACTCGCGCAGGAACTCGTCGAGTGTGTCGGCATCCATGGGCACGTACCACGGGCCGCCCGTGATTCGGCCGCCGATGAGGGCGAGGTCGTTGGCGACGTCGCCGATTCGCGCCCACTCCCAGTCGATGTAGCGCGGTGTCCCTGAGGGATCGACGACGACGTTGGTCGCGACCAGGTCTCCGTGGATGAGCGCGTAGTCGATGCCGTCGAACGCCGGCGCGGCGGCTGCGAGGCGCGGGCGGATGAGGCGTGCGAGGGCGGCGGCCTCTGGCGTCTCGGCGACCTCGGGGTGGGCGCTCCGCCACCAGGAGTAGGCGCCGTCGAACTCGTCGACGATGTCGAGCCGACTCCCCGTTCCGCCCACAGGCCCGGCGAGCGCGAACCGTCGTTGATGGAGGACCGCCAACCGGCGCGCGTGGGCGCGGAGCAGCGGGGGGTCCCACGCGCTCGGCTCCCGGACGACACCCGGCGCGAACGTGGAGACGAGGTATGGGGCGCCGAGCGGGTTGTCGGCCGAGTCGTCCATCGCGAGCGGGCGCGACCCGATGCCGTCGGGAATCAGCGGCCCCGCGCGGAACTCGTCGATCATTGGGCAGGCCATGTCCTCCGGGCGACGCCGGGCGAGCCGAATGACGACCGATGCCGCTCCGTCGGTCACGAGCCAGGCCGCGTAGCTTTCGCCGAGACCGAGCGGGGACACTCGGACGAGCGACGGCGACAGGCCCGGGCCGGGAAGCGAGACGCCGCCCGTGCGGATCGCGTCGAGGATGCGCGCGCCCGCCTCGGGGGCGGTCGGGTCGACCGTGACGCCGAGGCTCACGAATGCGTTCCGTCGACGTACAGCCAGCGGCCGTCGGCCAGCGCGAAACGGCTGCGCTCGCGCAGGACCCCGGAGTCGCCGTCGGCGCCGCGCCAGGACGCGGAAAAGGCGACGACGCCGGTGGCGTCCCAGGCCTTGCCCGCCTCGGTCGCCTCGACGACGAGCCCGGTCCACGTCGTGCCGGCGTCGAGGTCGAGGCTCGCGGGCCGGGTGGTGGGGTGCCAGGTGGCGAGCAGGTAATCGGCGAGACCCAGCGCGAACGCGGAGTACCGCGAGCGCATGAGCGCGACGGCCGTCGGTGCGGGCCGCCCGGCGTGGAGGCGCCCACAGCAGGCCGGGTAGGGCTTCCCGGTGTCGCAGGGGCAGGGCTCGGTCATGGGCACAGCCTATTGCCCAGGTCCAGGCCCGGCTCCGTCCGCGGTGCCTCGCTGGGGCCGCTCGGCGGCGACAATGCGCCGACTGGGTGGCCGGCGGCGGCCACCGCACCTCCCTGATATACCAGTAAATGGTATATTGATGACATGGAGGCGATGGAGATTTTGCGTCAGAAGATGGCGGAGCAGGGGATGACGCAGGCGCGCTTGGCCGCGATCACGGGTATTCCCCAGCCGCGCATCAGCAACTATCTGAACGGCGTCGTGCGCCCCAGCAAGCCGAAGATGGACCTGATGTTCAACACCCTCGGGCTTGTGATCATGTATGAGCCGCGGGTGAAGCCGGAGCAACTGCGCTATGCGGAGCGGCGCAGTTGGATGCTGCATAGGCAACTCGCCTCGCATCTCGATGACGAGACGTTCGCCGTGTGGAAACCAACGCTGCTCGGGAACATCGAGTGGATGCGTCAGGCTAACAAGGGTGAGCCCCACCTGGGGAACATCGATCGGTGGGAGGCCCTGATCCTCGCTGGCGACATCGAAGGACTTCGTCGAGCAATGCTCGATCCCACGAGGGATGGGCAGGAGATGCGGGAGGTCGGCCCCTTCGTCGGGTTGCTTCCCGACGAGGAGCGCAGGGCAGTGCTCGCGGGCGTGAGTCGATGACCACGCGTGCGCAGCTAGCGCATGCCATCAGAACCGCCTGCCAACTTTCGCTGAAGGACAGCGTCATCATCATTGGAAGCCAGTCGATCCTCGGGACCTATAGCGAGGACGAGCTGCCGCCCGAGGCAACCGAGTCGAGAGAGATCGACGTCCTACCGATGGGCGCCGACGCGACGGAGACGGTGCGGCTGGCGGACGAGATCGAGGGCGTGGCAGGCGAACTATCGCCCTTCGACCAACTCCATAGGTTTCACCTCGACGGCGTAGACGAGACCACCGCGACGCTGCCCAAGGGCTGGCGCGACCGCCTCGTTCCGGTGCAGAACCGGGGAACGGTGAACATCGTCACGGGGGAGAGGTACCTTGGGCTGTGCCTTGAACCGCACGACCTGTGTGTAGCGAAACTGTGCGCGCTGCGTGCGAAGGATCGGCGCTTCGTCGCAGCGCTGCTCGACGCGGGCTTGGTCGACGCCGCGCTGATCGCCGAGCGGCTCGAGACCGTAGGCGAGGAGCACGAAGCGGCAAGGTTGGCGGCGCTCGTTTGGCTGCGGGGGTTCCTGGCGAGGTAGCTGCCCACGCGGCGGGGGAGCGGTCGAGGCGACGATAGGATGACGCGCATGAGTCGTGTTCTTGCCGCCGTCGCTTGGCCTTATGCCAACGGGCCCCGCCATATCGGTCACGTGTCGGGCTTCGGTGTCCCGTCCGATGTGTTCTCGCGGTACATGCGCATGGCGGGCCACGATGTGCTGATGGTCTCCGGCTCCGACGAGCACGGCACCGCCATCCAGGTGAAGGCCGACGCCGAGGGGCTCACCGCGCGCGAGACCGCCGACAAGTACCACGCGCAGATCGTCTCCGACCTGCAGGGCCTCGGCCTGTCCTACGACCTCTACACCCGCACCACGACGCCGAACCACTACCGCGTGGTGCAGGATATTTTCACCGCGCTGTACGAGAACGGCTATGTCTTCCCGAAGACG
>CAYVWO010000081.1:0-9141 GCA_964455495.1 uncultured Tessaracoccus sp. | reverse complement strand
GCCTTGCCGTAGTTGAAGGTCACCTGTCCCTCGATGCCGTAGACGTCGGCCTCCTTGAGGACGATGTGCGCCAGCTCGGCGTTGCGCAGCAGGGACTTGGTCGGGATGCAGCCGACGTTGAGGCAGACACCGCCCCAGTACCGCTTCTCGATGATGGCCACCTTCTTGCCCAGCTGGGCTGCGCGGATGGCCGCGACGTACCCGCCGGGGCCAGCGCCGAGAACAACGACGTCGAATTCAACGCTCATGAGGTCCCCCTAGCCCTCTCCCCCACCCTCGGTGCGGCGTGTTTTGCCGGTGCGCCCGCCTCGGAACCGAGGAGTTATCTCACTCATGAGATAGCCTGGCCGGCATGAGCGCTACGAGTGAATCCATCGGCCGCATGATCCGCGACGCCCGCACCGCTCGCGGCTGGTCGCAGCAGCGGCTCGCCGATGAGCTGGGGTCGGTCCAGAGCGCCGTACACCGCATCGAGACCGGTCAGCAGAACCTCTCGCTCAGCATGATCGACCGCTTGGCCGACGCGCTGGAGATGCCCCTGATCCAGACCCACACGCAGGGCAGCGTGAACTTCGAGATCCAGGGGCCGACGACGCTGTCGGGCGAGATCGACGTGCGCACCTCCAAGAACGCCGCCATGGCGCTCCTGTGCGCGAGCCTGCTCAACAAGGGCCGGACCGTCCTGCGCGGCGTCGCGCACATCGAGGAGGTCGACCGCATCTGCGAGGTGCTGAAGTCGATCGGCGTGCAGCTGACCTGGATCGGCGAGGGAGGCAACGACCTCGAGATCAAGCGGCCCGCGACCCTCACCCCCGCGACCATCGACGAGCGGGCCGCGCGCCGCACGCGCTCGATCCTCATGTTCCTCGGCCCGCTGCTGCACGAGTTCGAGGAGTTCCTGCTCCCCTATGCGGGCGGCTGCGACCTCGGCGCCCGCACCGTTCACCCGCACCTGTCCGCGCTGCAGCGCCTGGGGCTCACGGTCACCGCGACCGAAGGCAACTATCACGCCACCGTCGCTCCGACCTCGGACGGCCTGCGTCGCATCACGCTCATCGAGCGCGGGGACACCGTCACCGAGAACGCCATCATGGCCGCCGCGCGCACGCCGGGTGTGACGGTGCTGCGCAACGCGTCGGGCAACTACATGGTCCAGGACCTCTGCTTCTACCTGCAGCTCCTGGGCGTCGAGATCGACGGCGTGGGAACCACGACGCTGACCATCCGGGGCGTTGAAGACATCGACCGCGACGTCGAGTACTTCGTCTCCGAGGACCCGATCGAGGCGATGAGCCTGCTGACCGCGGGCATCGTCACGAAGTCTGAGATCACCGTGCGCCGCTGCCCGATCGAGTTCCTCGAGGTGGAGTTCGCCGTCCTCGACGAGATGGGACTGGAGTTCGACGCCTCGCCCGAGTACGCGAGCCGCAACGGCAAGACGCGCCTGGTCGACGTCACGGTCAAGCCGTCGGAGCTCGTCGCCCCGCAGGACAAGATCCATCCGATGCCGTTCCCGGGCCTGAACATCGACAACCTCCCGTTCTTCGCGGTCATCTGCGCGACGGCGACCGGGCAGAGCGTCATTTACGACTGGGTCTACGACAACCGCGCCATTCACTTGGCGAAGCTGTCCGAGCTCGGCGCGAACCTCCGGCTCATGGACGCCCATAGCCTGCTCATCAACGGGCCGACGAACTGGCGCGGCCGCAACGTCGACACTCCCCCGGCGCTCCGCCCGGCCGTCTGCGTCCTGCTGGCCGCCCTCGCGGCCCGTGGCACCACGAACCTCATGGACGTCTACGTCATCAACCGCGGCTACGAGGACATCCCGCAGCGGCTGAACAAGTTGGGCGCGAAGGTCAACGTCTTCTGGGGCGCCGTCGAGGACGACTGACAATCTTTGATAACGATTTCGTCCTCCCGCGCCGAACCCCTGGCAAAGGGTGGCACGTTTCAATAGACTCGGCGAACATGGCAGTGGTTTACGGGGACTACCTTTACCCGGAGTTCATCGCGATGGCGCATCGCGGTGGATCGTTGCTCACCGCCAATCTCGGGATCGAGAACACGGTGCGCGCATTCGCCAACGCCGTGGAACTTGGTTTCACCTATCTCGAGACCGACGTGCACGCCACCGCGGACGGTCACCTCGTCGCCTTTCACGACCCGAACCTGGAGCGGGTCACGGGCTACGACCGAAACCTCCACGACCTGTCGCTCGACGAGGTCCTCGAACTCCGGGTGGGCGACCGCGAGCCGATCCCGACGCTGCACGAGCTGTTCGAGACCTTCCCTGAGGCCCGGTTCAACATCGACATCAAGCATGCGCCGGCCATGATCCCGCTGTCCGAGGCCATCCGGAGCCACGGCGCGGAGCGGCGCGTGTGCGTCGGCTCGTTCTCACGGCAGTGCCTGCGCCGGTTCCGGGCGCTGATGCCCGATGTGCCCACCTCGGTGTCCACCGTCGGCGTCGCGGCCCTCGCGTTCGGCCAGATGCCGCCCAACGGGCAGGTCTTCCAGATGCCGATGTCCTACCCGGTCGGCCCGGTCAACGTCGACCTCGTCACGCCGCGGTCCATCGAGCGCATCCACGCGACCGGCCGGAAGGTGCACGTCTGGACCATCGACGACCCCACAACCATGCACCAGCTGATCGACTGGGGCGTCGACGGCATCATCACCGATCGCCCCGATTCGCTGAAAGACGTTCTGTCGGCGCGCGGGATGTGGTCTACTCGGTAGGGAACGTATCGGGCCCCGAAATCGTTCACCTTCTAGGAAGAACACGCACGAGGAGGAGATAGATGGCAGATCGTGCATTGCGCGGCGTCGGCCTCGGCTCGAAGACCTTCGAGGACGAGCAGGGCGTCGAGTTCGCGGAGCGCCAACACCTGGCGTTCGACTGCCCCAAGGGGCACCACTTCGAGGTGACCTTCTCCGTCGAGGCCGAGCTCCCCACGGAATGGGAGTGCAAGAAGTGCGGCCTGATGGCCGTGCGTTCCGACGGCGTCGTGGGCGAGGAGAAGGTCGTCAAGCCGGCCCGTACCCACTGGGACATGCTGCGCGAGCGGCGCTCCATCCCCGAGCTCGAGGACATCCTCGCCGAACAGCTGACCAAGCTGCGTGAGTCGGACCGCCTGTACTGACGTCCATTCGACAACACGCCGACGGCGCCCGTCCCCTCCATGGGGCGGGCGCCGTCGGTGTCTTGCTGCTTACTTGTCGCCCGGGTCGATGACGGTTCCCTCGACGACCTCGCCCTCGACGACCTCAGCCGTGATGCCGGGGATCAACGTCTCGGCCACGGGCGCGTCCGCGACGACCTCCCCGTCGATGATTACGGGGCGGATGCCCTGGCGCTCCAGGGAGCGCGACGCGAACCACATGATGGCCTGGCGGATGAACGGCCTCGTGAAGGGCAGGAGGCACAGCAGGCCGAGGAGATCGTTGAGCAGCCCGGGAAGCACGAGGAGGATTCCGCCGCCCACGACGAGCGACGCGTCGGCGAGCCTCCCCGTCGGGAGTTGGCCGACGCGCAGGGCCTCCATGATGGCGCCCCGCGCCTTGCCCCACTCACGCCGCATGAGGAAGAGGCCCAGCCCCGCTGAGCCGATGAGGACGACCAGGGTCCACCATCCGATCTCACGGGAGACCCACATAAGCAGAACGATCTCCGCCAGGGCGAGCGCGGCGAGCCCGAGGCCGAGCAGGCTGAATCCGAATCGTCCCCGCACGGCTCAGGCCCCCTTGCGCCTGACGGCGCGCCCCGCGCCGCGGACGAGCCCGAGCAGCTGGCCCGCCCGGTATTCGATGCCCCACAGCGTGGTGCGGATCAGGGCCTCGACGACGATGTTGCGGCTCATCTTCGAGTCGCCGAACTCGCGCTCGACGAACTCGATGGGAACCTCGACGACGCGGAAGCCGTTGCGCAGGGTCCGCCAGACCAGGTCGATCTGGAAGCAGTACCCTGCAGAGGCCACCTCGTCGAGGCTGATGCCGCGCAGCGTCGAGGCGCGAAACGCGTTGAATCCGCCGGTGGCGTCCTTGACGGGCAGCCCGAGCCAGACCCGGGTCCAGAGCGAGCCCCCCTTGGAGATCAGCTGACGCGACTTCGGCCAGTTGACGATGGAGCCGCCCTTGACCCAGCGGGAGCCCTTGACCATGTCCGCCCCGTCGCGGATGGCGTCGAGGAGCCGGGGCAGCTGTTCGGGCTGGTGCGAGCCGTCGGCGTCGTGCTGGACGAGGATGCCGTAGCCCTCGTCGAGTCCCCAGTGGAAGCCCGCAAGATAGGCGGCGCCGAGGCCCTCCTTGCCCTTGCGGTGCATCACGTGGACGTGGTCGTCGCTCGCGGCGAGCCGGTCGGCGATGGCACCCGTGCCGTCTGGCGAGTTGTCGTCGGCGACGAGGATGTGGGCATGCGAAACAGCGCGTCGGAGCCGGTTCACGACGCTCTCGATGTTCTGGGCCTCGTTGTAGGTGGGGATGATCACGAGCACCCGGTCGAGAGCGTCCTGGTTGGTCATGTGTGTCCTCTTGTCGGCGGTTCGGGCCATGCTACTCGGCATCCTTGGGCTTCCGAAGAGCGCCGACGACAACCGCGCCGAGGGCCACCAGGAGCGCCGTCCAGGAGAGCACCGGGGCGACGCGAACGGAGAGGTTGACGTTGTCGCGAAGGCCAAGCTCGAAGGTGCGGGTGTCCGCGGTGAACTCGGCCGTCGGGTCGACGACGCGCCCCTTCGCGTCGATCAGCGAGCTGATGGAGTTGAGCGTGGAGGCGGCGATCTCGCGGCCGAACTCCATGGCGCGCACCCTGTTGATGGTGAGCTGCTGGTGCACCTGGAACGTGCCGCCGTAGGTGTTGGTGTTCGACTGCGACACGACGATCTGGGCCCCGTGCCGCACGACGTCGTAGCTGGTGTCGTCGTAGGCGAGCTCGAAGCAGATGATGGTTCCCACCTGGAGGTTCGGGAACCCCTCGACGGGGCCGGTGATGACGCCGGGTCCCTCCCCAGGGATCGACTGGCGGCCGATCTGCTCCAGGATGGGCATCCGCGGCAGCAGGACGTCGCGGAATGGGATCCACTCGCCGAATGGGACGAGGTCGCGCTTGTGATATGCCTCCCCCGGCCCCGTCTCGGGGTCCCACCACAGGCTGGTTGTCTGCCGCGAGTCCGGGACCGGGCCCTCGGTCACCGCGCCGACGAAGATGGGGACGTCGGAGACGGCGGCGGCGGTCTCGACCAGTTCGCGGGTCTCGGCGTCGAGGATGGGATCGACGTCGGTGGCGTTCTCCGGCCAGAGCACGAACGACACGCGCTTGGCTTTCGAACGGGCCTGCGCCACGGCGTGGACGGTCTCGCTGAGCGCGTTGTTGGTGACGGACCGGGCGTAGGTGCCGGTGCCCTTCTCCACCCGGTTGACGTTCGGCTGCACCATGGCGACGGTCACGTGCTCGGTCGGCGTCGCGATGGGCACCAGGTTGAGCAGTCCTCCCACGAGGACGGGGAGGACGGCGAACGCCACGGCCTTGGCCGCCGCGGCGCGGTTCACGACGGCGGGATCGGCGGAGGAAGAGATGGTCCACCTCACGACGGCGAGCAGGAGAAGGTGCGCGATCAGCGCGACGAGGTAGCTCACGCCCGCGATCCCGACCCAGGCGTACCACCCGCTCAGCGGCTGGTCGACGGCCGTGTAGCCGAGGCGCGCCCAAGAGAAGCCGCCGAACGGCACCTTCCCCGCGGCGAACTCCATCGCCACCCAGGCCGCGGGCGCGAGCAGGGGCCATGCTCGTAGCCGCGTGATCCGCGAGAGCGCGAGGCCGAGCAGCCCCCACCACAGGGAGAGGAACGCGATCAGCGCGACCCCGACCCAGACGCCGAGCACCGAGATCCAGGAGACCGTCAGCGTGTTGGCGGCGAGGCCCGCGACGTAGCCGAGCCCGAAGGCCGCCCGCTTCCGGCTTCCGGCCATCAGCCAGGTGAAGGACGCGACGCCCGCGATGGTCAGCGGCCACAGCCCCATCGGCGCCTGGCCGGCCCCGACGAGCAGCCCGACGACGACGGCGAGCGGCAGCGACACGAGGACAGGCAGCGTGGGGCGGATGAGCACGGGCAGAGCCTACCCAACGTTCCATGAGCCGGGTCGGCCACCGCTCGTTGAGCCGTGCCCCAAGGAGCGAAGCGACGCGGGCGCGCGTCGAAGCGTTCTGGCACCCGGTTCAAGGACTCGCCCCAGGATGACAAGATGTCCGGGTGAGCACGCTGATGGCATTCGACACGTCGTACCTGTACTTCCGCGCGTACTTCGGCGTGCCGTCGACGTTCCGCGCGCCGGACGGGCGCCCGGTCAACGCCGTGCGGGGAACGCTGGACTTCATCAGCCGGCTCACCGCGCAGTACTCCCCCGACATCCTCGCCTGCGCCTGGGACGACGACTGGCGCCCGCAGTGGCGCGTCGACCTCGTCCCGTCGTACAAGACCCACCGCGTCGTCGAGGTCGCCGGACAGGCACAGGAGTCGGTCGACGACGACCTCAGCATCCAGGTGCCGATCATCCGCGAGTGCCTCGACGCCGTCGGGCTGCCGATCGTCGGCGTCGCCGAGCACGAGGCCGACGACGTGCTGGCCTCCCTCGCGCGCCAGCACGGCGGCACGTCGCTGGTGGTCACGGGCGACCGGGACCTGTTTCAGCTGGTCGATGATGACACGAGCGTCGTCTACGTCGCCCGCGGCGTCGCCAAGCACGAACTCGTGACCCCCGAGGTGCTGGCCGCCAAGTACGCGCTGGACGCGAGCCGCTACGTCGACTTCGCCGTCCTCCGCGGCGACCCCTCCGACGGCCTTCCCGGCGTGAAGGGGATCGGCGAGAAGAGCGCCGCGGGCCTGGTCGCGGCCTATCCGACGCTCGAGGCGATGGTCGAGGCCGCCACCGACTCCGCGTCCGGCATGTCCCCCGCGATGCGCGCGAAGCTCACGGCGGACGTCGGCTACCTGGCCCGCGCCCGCGAGGTGGTCACCGCCGTCGACACGCTGGCGCTCCCGGACCTGACACGCCGCCCGGTCAACCATGCGAAAGTCGAGGAGCTGACCGAGCGCTACGCCCTGGGCGGCGCCCTGACAAGGCTCGTGGCAACCGTCAGTTGAACCCCGCGCCCTGGCCACCACCGCTGGAGGAGCGGCACGCCCGGGCCACCACCGCTCGTTGAGCCGACACGACGGCTCGCTGACGCTCGCGCGTCGGCTCAACCAGCGGGAGGACGCCTCGCGTGGAGCAGGTAGAGCGACGAGCTGGCGGCGAGGTTCGCCCCGACGTTGCCCCAGCGGTGCGGGGTGCCCTCGGAGTTCAGCGGGATGCGCCTGTCGATGAGCATGCCGAGGCTCGCGAAGAGCGGCTCGAGGTCCGGCAGCGAGGAGTGGTGCAGGTTGGGCGTGTCGTACCACTTGAAGGGGAGGTCGCGCGACATCGGCATCCGGCCGCCGAGCAGCCGGAGGCGGTTGCGCCAGTAGGCGAAGTTCGGCATCGAGACCACCGAGTGCACGGCGATACGGCCCATCTCGGCCAGGACACCCCGCGGGCGGTGCACCGTCTGCAGCGTGCGGGAGAGCACCACGAAGTCGTAGGTGTCGTCGCCGAACTCGCTCAGCTGAGTGTCGAGGTCCAGCTCGATCACGTCGACCCCGCGCCGCAGGCACCTGAGCATGTTCTTCGGGTCCATGTCGACGCCCGTGCCCGTGCAGCCCTTCTCCGCAAGCAGCGCGAGCAGGTCAGCATTGCCGCAGCCGAGGTCCAGCACCCGGGAGCCCGAGGGGATGAGGTCCGCGATCACCGCGAGGTCGGCGCGCGTCACCGCAGCTCCTCCGCCGCATTGTCGAGGTAGGCCCGCACCGCCGCGTGGTAGTCGGGCAGGTCGAGCAGGAAGGAGTCGTGACCCCACGTCGAGGCGACGTCGCGGAACGACGTCGGCAGCCGCGCGCCCTCCAGGTGCCGCACGATCCGGCGCGAGTGCTCCGTCGAGAACCGCCAGTCGGAGGTGAAGCTCACCACCAGGAAGCGGACGGGATCGGCGAGCACGGCGTCGGCCCACCCCTCGACCGCGAACGGGTCGAAATAGTCCATGACGCGGGTGAGATAGAGATAGCTCAAGGGATCGAACCGGCTGAGGAACCGCTCCCCCTGGTGTTCGAGGTAGCTCTCGACGGCGAAATCGACGCCGAAGTTGGGCGTCAACTCCGCCTCCTGGGGCGAGCGCCCGAACTTCTCCTGGAACGCCTCCTCCGAGAGGTACGTGATGTGCGCCATCATGCGCGCCACGGAGAGGCCCTTGCGGGGGAACGTGCCGCGGCTGAGGAAGCGGCCGTCGTTGAACGCGGAGTCGCGCATGATCGCCTGCCTGCCGACGGCGGAGAAGGCGATGTTCTGCGCGGTCAAGCGGCTGGAGGCGGCGAAGATCAGGGCCCTGCCCATGTCCCCGGGATGGCTGAGCGCCCACTGCAGCACCTGCATGCCGCCCAGCGACCCGCCGACGACCGCGGCGAAGCGCTCGATGCCCAGGTGGCGCGCGAGTCCGCGGTGCACCGAGACGAAGTCGGCCATGTCGAGGAGCGGGAAGTCGAGCTCGTAGTGCGCGCCCGTGCGTGGGTCGATCGACGACGGCCCCGTCGTCCCCTGGCAGCCCCCGAGGATGTTGGACGCGACGACGAACCAGACATCCGTGTCGATCGCCTTGCCCGGGCCGATCATGTTGTCCCACCACCCCGGCCGGTCGGCGCCCTCGTGGTAGCCGGCCGCGTGCGCGTCGCCGGTCAGGGCGTGGCAGATGTAGATCGCGTTGCTGCGGTCCCGGTTCAGCCGGCCGTAGGTCTCGTAGGCCACGTCGACGCGGGGCAGGGTCGCGCCGCTGGTCAGGACGAGCGGATCGTCGCCGTCGAACACGACGGCGGAGCGCGTCAGGGTGACGCCCACGCTTCCCGGTTCGGTTCGACTCACGCGCCCCATTGTTGCGCACCTCGTGGGCGGCCGCTCACCACTGGTCAGCCGATGGCCACGCCGAGCGCCGCGCCGACGGCGTACGTCGCGCCCAGCGCGAGGATGCCGCCGGCCACCACGCGGATCACCGCTCGCCGCACCGGGGCTCCGCCCAAC
>CAYVWO010000080.1:0-9172 GCA_964455495.1 uncultured Tessaracoccus sp. | reverse complement strand
TGATGCGGCGCTACTGGCCCCACGACGAGGGGGCGTGGACGCTGCTGCGGGCGCCCGAGCAGGAGGCGCGGATCCGCGAGCTGCTGGCCGGGCTGCCCGGGGGACGGTGGCCGGAGTCGCTGGGCGAGGCCGTCGGAACCCGGGCGTTCGCGCGGCAGCTGCGCGACGTGCTCGCTCGTGCGCGCCAACTGTCGCTGGACGCCGAGGCGATGGAGGAGCTCGCGCGGGAGGCGGGCGACGAGGGTTTCCTCGCCGCGGCGCGGTTCATGGAGCTGTACCTCACGGTCGGCGACTTCTCCGGGCACCTCGACTACGCCGAACTCGTCTACCGCACGCGTCTCCTGCTGACCGAGCCCGACGTGATCGCGGGCGTGGCCGCGTCGTTCGACGCGGTGATCGTCGACGACGCGCACGAGCTCGACTCCGCCCAGGCGGGGCTTGTCGCAGACCTCGCAAGGGCCGGCCTGCCCGTCGTCGCGCTCGGCGACCCGCACCAGCGGATCGGCGGCTATCGCGGGGCGAGCGCGGACGCGCTCTCGGACGTGGCGGAGCTCCCGGGCGCCGAGGTGCTGGCGCTGACGGCGGGCCACCGCTCCCGGGGCACGGTCGCCGGTGCGCTGGCCGCGCTCGACGCGCGGCTCGGCGCGCACGGGGCCGCGCCCGCGCCGTCGGCCACCGGGCCCGGCGGCGACGTGCGCGTCCGGGTGTTCGACGACGCATCGGCGGAGCTCGCGCACGTGGCCGCGGAACTCCGCGAGGCCGCGACGAGGGGCGGACTATCCTGGTCCGACCTGGCCGTTGTCACCCGCGCGGGTCGCGGCCAGCTCTCCGCCGTCGCGAAGGAGCTGGTGCGGCTGGGCGTCCCGGTCGACGTCGCGGGCGACGAGATCGCGCTGGCCGAGCAGCCCGCGGTGGCGACGCTGCTGCTCGCCCTCGGCGTGGCGGCGCGTGGCGGGCGCCCGGAGGCGGACGAGGCCAGGCGGCTGCTCGCGTCGCCGCTGGCGGGGCTGGACGGCGTGGCGCAGCGGGAGCTGGGCCGACGGCTGCTGGCGCGGCACCGGGCGGAGGGCACCTCGGCGGTGCTGCTCGGCAGGTGCCTGGGGGAGCCGCAGCTGCTGGACGACATCCCGGGGGTAGAGGCCGAGGTGGCCCGCGGCCTGGCGGCGCTGCTCGGCAGGGCGGCGGCGCTGCTCGACGGCGGGGCCGAGGTCCAGGTGGCGCTGTGGGAGCTGTGGGACGGCACCGACTGGCCCGCTCGGCTCCGCGAGCAGGCGTTGCGGGGCATGCGGCGCGCGGACGCCGACCTGGACGCGATGGTGGAGCTTTTCGAGGTCGCCGCGCGCGCGGACGACCTGCAAGGGGCGTCTGGCGCCGCCACCCTGCTGTCGGAGGTGGCGGCCCAGGAGATCCCGGCCGACACCGGGCGCGAGCTGAGCGCGGAGGCGCGGGGCGTTCGCGTGGTGACAGCCCACCGGACTCGCGGCCTCGAATGGGAGCGCGCCTGGCTGATCGGCGTGCAGGAGGGGTCGTGGCCGCGGCTCGTGCGCTCCGGCCTGCTGCTGGACGCCGAGCGAATCACCCGCGAGGCGCTGCTTCCGCCGTCGCCGCTTGCCCACCTGGTCACGGAGCGCCAGCTGTTCTACGTGGCGTGCTCGCGGGCCCGCTCCGGCCTGAGCGTCAGCGCCGTGCAGGGCGTTGACGGCGAGGGTGGGCGGCCGTCGCGGTTCCTCTCCGAGCTCGGAGTCCCCGTCGAGCGGGTCTACGGCCGGCCCGAACTGCTGCTCAGCGCCGCCGCGCTCGTCGGCGAGCTGCGCCGGACCCTCGCCGACGAGGCCGCCTCGCCCGGGCTGAGGCGCGCCGCGGCCACCCGCCTGGCGCGGCTGGTGGGCGTCTCCGCCGCGGACGGCTCTCCGGGCTTCCCGGGGGCCGACCCGAGGTTGTGGTGGGCCGCGGACGAGCAGACCGGCGGACCGCCGAGCGGGGGCGACGGGCCTATCCACATCACGGGCTCCTCCTTGGAGGCGCTGCTGGAGTGTCCCCGCCGGTGGTTCCTCAGCCGCCGCGCGCGGGCGGAGGGGGGCCGGGCGTCGCGGGCCTCGGTGGGCGACGTCGTCCACCTCATCGCGAGCGAGGCCGCGAAGGGATCGTTGACAGCGGAGGAGATGCAGGATCGCCTCGACCGGGTCTGGGCGCAGATCCCGTTCGAGGCGGAGTGGCTTTCGGCCACGGAGCGCGTCGAGATTGGCCAGGCCATCGACCGGTTCGCCGCCTACCAGGACTCCGACCCCGGGGAGCTGCTCGCGGTCGAGAAGCAGTTCCGGGTTCCGATGACGGTCAGGGGGCGGGAGGTGGTGCTCGTCGGGGCGGTGGACCGCCTGGAGCGGCAGCCAGACGGCCGGCTCCGCGTCGTCGACCTCAAGACGGGGAGGAGGACGCCCAAGGAGGCCGACGTCGCCGCGCACCCGCAGCTGGGCGTCTACCAGCTGGCCGCGAGCCTCGGCGGGTTCGACGACGTCGCCGAGGGTGAGCGCGCCGTCGCGGCGCCCGCGTTGGCGTATCTCCGCGACGGCGACGTGCTGCCCGCGCTGGTCAGCCAGCCGAGCGTCGACGACAAGCCCGGACTCGACGGCGAGGAGCTGGCCGTCGGCCCCACCTGGGTGCACGACCGGTTGGCCGCCGCCGTCGACATCATCGCCTCGGGCACGTTCGAGGCGATCGAGTGCGGCGCCTGCCGGTACTGCCCGTTCGCCGCGTCCTGCCCCGCGCTCCACGACTCCGGAAAGGCCGGCCGATGAACGTTCACCCGCTGCGCCGCCACCCCATCCGGACGCCGGGCCAGCTCGTCGACGCCCTGCAGATCCCCTTCTCCGACGAGCAGCTCGCCGCCATCACCGCGCCGCTGGAGCCCGCGGTCATCATCGCGGGCGCCGGCTCGGGGAAGACGACGGTGATGGCCGCGCGGGTCGTCTGGCTCGTGGGCACCGGCCAGGTGCGGCCGGACCAGGTGCTGGGCCTGACCTTCACGAGGAAGGCCGCCGCGGAGTTGGCGGCGCGCGTCGCCGGTGCCCTCGACCGCGCGGGCGTGCTCGACGGCCAGGAGGGCCAGGGCGCCGAGCTCGTCATGACGTACGACTCGTTCGCGGCGCGGCTCGTCGCCGAGTTCGGCATCCGGGTCGGCATAGACCGCGAGCCCGTCATGATCACCGGGGCCAGCCGGTTCCGGCTCGCCACGCGCGTGGTCGCCAACGCGCCGGGGCCGTTCCGCCACCTCAGCCGGCTCCTGCACCACTCCATCCCGGAGCGGGTGCTGACGCTCGACGCCGAGCTGCAGTCCCACCTGGTCACCCCCGACCAGGTGCGCGAGTTCGATCGAAGGGCCGAGCAGCGCCTCGCCGCCGCGCCGCTGTGGCGCGGCAAGCCCTACAGGGACGTGGCGTCCGCGATCGCCGCCACCGCGGAGCGCGAGGAGCTGCTCGGGCTCGTCGAGGACTACCAGGAGCTGAAGCGCGGCCTCGGCGTCGTCGAGTTCGCCGACCAGTTGCGCGAGGCCGTGCGGCTCGTGACGCTCGTGCCGCAGGTGGGCGAGGAGCTGCGCCAGCGGTTCTCCGTCGTGCTCCTCGACGAATACCAGGACACCTCCGCGGCCCAGGCGCGCCTGCTGCGGGAGCTGTTCACCGGACGCGTCGGCTCCCCGGCGATGGGCTTCCCCGTCACCGCCGTCGGAGATCCGTACCAGGCCATCTACGGCTGGCGCGGCGCGGCCACCGGCAACATCCTCGAGTTTCCGCTCCAGTTCCGCCGCTCCGACGGCGCGCCCGCGGAGCGGCAGACGCTCAGCATCAACCGCCGCAGCGGGCACCGCATCCTCGAGGTCGGCAACGCGCTGGCCGCGGGGCTGAGCGCCGCCCCTGGCGAGCAGGGGGTGGCCCTCGTCGCCCCCGACGGCGCGCCCGCGGGCGCGGTCGCCGCGGCCACCTTCGACACGTTCCGCGACGAGGTCGACTGGCTGGCGGAGACGGTCGTCGCGCAGCACGAGGGCGGGACCCCGTGGCGGGAACAGGCGGTGCTGCTGCGCCGCAACGCGTCGCTGTCCCAGGTCTTCGAGGCGCTGCGGGAGCGGGGCGTGCCCGTCGAGATCGTCGGGCTCGGTGGGCTGCTGGCGCTGCCGGAGATCGCCCCCATCGTTTCCACTCTGCGCGTCCTCGACGACGTCACAGCCAACCCCGACGTCGTCGCCCTCCTGACCGGCCCGCGCTGGGGCATCGGCCTGGCCGACATCGAGGCGTTGGGCGCGCGGGCGCGGGCGCTGGCCGAGTCGCCGACCCCGCCCGAGGGGTTCGACGAGGCCCTCGCCCACGCGGTGACCCAGGCCGACCCGGGGGAGACGGTCTGCCTCCTCGACGCCGTCGCCAACCCCGGGGACGCCCCGCTCAGCGCGGCGGCGCGGGGTCGGCTGGCGCGGTTCCACGCGGAGCTCGCGGGGCTGCGCCGGCACGCGGGGGACCCGGTGGCCGACCTCGTGACGCGCGTGATCGCGACCCTCGGTCTCGAGGCGGAGCTGCTGGCAGCGGGCGGGCACACCAACCAGGTGGCCCGGTTCGTCGACGAGGTGGCGAGCTACGTCGACGTCGACGGCGATGGGAGCCTCGGTGGGCTTCTCGCCTACCTCGACGCGGAGGAGGAGCACGGTGAGGGCCTGCAGCAGGCGGTTCCGTCGGCCGACGACTCCGTCAAGCTGATGACCGTGCACCGGGCCAAGGGCCTGGAGTGGGACACCGTCTACCTGCCGAGCCTGGTGGACAGGATGTTCCCCTCGGAGTCGAGGACCGGCGCCTGGCCCACCAAGGCCGACACGCTGCCGGCGCCGCTGCGCGGGGACGCGTCGTCGATCCCGCAGCTGGGGGAGCACACGAAGGACGGCATCGCCGCCTATCGCGAGGCCTTGAAGGACGAGCACCGCCTCGCCGAGGACCGGCTGGCGTACGTGGCGGCCACCCGCGCGAAGCGGCTGCTGATCGCCTCCTCGCACATCTGGACGCCGGGTAACGTCCGGCCGCGCCGGGAGTCGCCCTACTTCGCGGTGATCCGCGAGGCCGCGGAGCGGATGGGCTCCTTCCTCGACGCGGCGACCCGCGGCCAGGACAGGAACCCGGTGCCTACTGAGCCGGCGCGGGCGGCCTGGCCCGTGGCGCTCGACCCCGAGGTTCTGGCCGCGCGGCGGGAGGCGGCCGCGCTGGTGCGGGAGGCGGCGGGGCAGGCCGACCCCGAGGCCTGGGCGTGGCGCTCGGGCACCGTCGCAGAGGAGGACGCGGCCCGGGTGGCCGCCTGGGACGATTCCGCGGCCCACCTCACCCGGCTGCTTGCGCGCCGCCGCGACCAGTCCGTCGCGCTGCCGGAGGGCCTGTCCGCGACGGCGCTCATGACGCTCAGCCGGGCGCCGGAGGAGCTGGCGGGAACCCTGTTGCGGCGGATGCCGCGCCGCCCCTCGCCGCAGGCCCGGCTGGGCATCCGCTTTCACGCTTGGCTGCAGGAGCGGTTCGAGCTGCCGTCGGCCCTCGACGAGCTCGTGCCCGCCGAAGGCCCCGTCGATGAGGGGTTCGCGCGCCTGGTGGCGGCCTTCGAGGCGGGGCGGTTCGCGTCGCTCAGCCCCATCGGGGTCGAGGTGCCGTTCGTGATGCGCCGCTCGGGAGTGGTGCTCCGCGGCCGGATCGATGCGGTCTACGACTGGCGGCGCGACGGCTTGGCTTACCTCGTCGTCGACTGGAAGACGAGCAACGCCGCGGCAGACGCGCTGCAGCTCGCCGTCTACCGTCAGGCCTGGGCCGAGGCCCGCGGCGTCGATCCGACGCTGGTTGCCGCCGGGTTCTACCATGTGCAGGCGGACCGGTTGCGTCTCGTCGACGCCCCGGCCCGCCTGATCGACGAAGCGATTTCCGCGGGGGTGCAGCAGTGACAACTTGGCATGGGCCTTCCGGCCTCGACCGCCTCCCGGCCGCGCGCTCCGAGGGCGAGGTCGATGCCGCGTGGCGCGACGCGCTCGTCGTCGAGGTCGATGGCGACGGCGGCATCGCGTCCGAGGAAGGCGTGCCCCTGGTGGCTCCCGCCTCGGGGGAGCGGCTGCCCACCGACATCCTGCTCGGCCGGGTCGCCGGCAGGCCGTGGTTCGCCCGGCCCGTCGCGGAGCTGAACGGCACCGCGGTCGGCTGGCGCGACGTCGTGACCGCGGACCAGGACGCGCTCGCCGCGGCGGTGGCGCTGACCCGCTGGCATCTGGCGGACCCGGCATGCGAGGTCTGCGGCTCGAGGACCGTCCCCGACCTGGCGGGCGCGCGCCGGGCCTGCGCGGTATGCGGCGCGCTGGCCTTCCCACGAACCGACCCCTGCGTCATCGTCGCCATCACCGACCCGGACGACCGCCTGTTGCTCGCGCGCCAGGCGCAGTGGGCCGAGCGCCGGGTGTCGATCATCGCCGGCTTCATCGAGGCGGGGGAGTCCGCGGAGCAGGCCTGCCACAGGGAGGCGTTCGAGGAGGTGGGCGTGCGGCTCGCGGGCCTCAGCTACGCGGGCTCGCAGCCGTGGCCGATGCCGCGCTCGCTGATGCTGGGCTTCCTCGGACGGGCGGTCGACTCCCGGATACGCGTCGACGGCGACGAGATCGCCGAGGGCGCCTATTACGCCCGGGAGGAACTCGTCGCCGCCGTCGCAGCAGCCTCTGTTGTGTTGCCGCCCCACGCGTCGATCGCGCGGGGCCTGATCGAGAGGTGGCTCAGCGCTCGGTGAGCCTGGCCGTCTCGTCATGAATGCGGACGGCCACCTCGTGCAGCTTCTCGCGGTGCGCGGCCGCGTGATGCGCGCAGAACATGAGCTCGCCGCCGGAGCGGAGGAACACTCGAAGGTAGGCCTGGGCGCCGCAGCGATCACAGCGATCGACGGCGGTCAGGGTGGGGTCCGCAGCAAGTTCAGTCATGGTCGCCTCCCAGTCTCAGCGGGTCTACTGGCACCAAGGTACCCGGTCGGACAAGGAATCGGGCGGCAAGCCGCGTAGTCGTGAGCGCGTTTCGCTGGCGGATGATTCGGAGCCGGCCCGGTAGCCTGGCGCGGTGCAATCCCCGAACAGCGTGCAGCCGCACTCCCGAGACTACGAGGCGAAGAACCTCCTGGTCCTCGAAGGCCTGGAGGCGGTGCGAAAGCGCCCCGCCATGTACATCGGCTCCACCGACACCCGCGGCCTCATGCACTGCCTCTGGGAGATCATCGACAACTCCGTGGACGAGGCCCTCGCCGGGTTCGGCAGGGAGATCCAGGTCGAGCTCGCCGCCGACGGCTCCATCGCCGTCGTCGACCACGCCCGCGGCATCCCCGTCGACACCGAGCCGCGCACGGGGCTGAGCGGCGTCGAGGTCGTCTTCACGAAGCTGCACGCCGGCGGCAAGTTCGGCAACTCCTCCTACAACGCTACCGGCGGCCTGCACGGCGTCGGCGCCTCCGTGGTCAATGCGCTGAGCGCGCGCCTCGACGTCGCCGTCGACCGCAACGGCGCGACCTGGGAGATGAGCTTCCGCCGCGGCGTCGTCGGCACGTTCGACGGCGACGGCCCCGACGCGCCGTTCACCCCCGGCGGCGGGCTCCGCAAGGGCAAGCGCGTCGCGAAGACCAAGACCGGCACCCGCGTCCGGTACTGGCCGGACCGCCAGATCTTCCTCGCCGACGCGGAGCTGTCGATCGGCCAGCTGAACGACCGCGCGCGCCAGACGTCGTTCCTGGTCCCGGGGCTCAGGCTGGACGTCGCCGACCTGCGCGGCCCCCAGCCCACCCACGAGTCGTTCCTGCACGAGGGCGGCATCACCGAGTTCGCGGACTTCCTCGCCCCCGACGCGCCGCTCACCGACGTCGTCCGGCTCCAGGGCCGCGACTCCTTCGTCGAGACGGTGCCCATGCTCGACCAGTTCGGCGCGATGACCCCCACGGACGTCGAGCGCGACCTCGAGGTCGACATCGCCGTGCGCTGGGGCACGGGCTACGACACGGTGCTGCGGTCCTTCGTCAACATCATCGCCACCCCGAAGGGCGGCACGCACGTCAGCGGCTTCGAGCGCGGGTTGACGAGGGCGTTCGTCAAGTCGTTCGAGGGCACCCGGGGGCTGTTGAAGGCCGGCGAGGAGATCGTCAAGGACGACTGCCTGGAGGGCCTGACCACGGTGGTCACCGTGCGGCTCGCAGAGCCGCAGTTCGAGGGCCAGACGAAGGAGGTGCTCGGCACCCCGCCGGTGCAGCGGCTCGTGGCCCGGATCGTCGAGTCGGAGATGGGGGCCTTCCTCTCTGCGAGCAGGACTCGGCAGGTCGCGCGCCAGCTGCAGGAGAAGGTGGTCGCCGCGGGCCGGACCCGCGTGCAGGCCCGCGCGCACAAGGAGAACCAGCGCCGCAAGAACGCGCTCGAGTCGTCGACCCTGCCGCCGAAGCTCAAGGACTGCCGGTCCAACAACGTCGACGCCACCGAGCTGTTCATCGTCGAGGGCGACTCCGCGCTCGGCACCGCGAACGTGGCCCGCAACTCCGAGTTCCAGGCGCTGCTGCCCATCCGCGGCAAGATCCTGAACGTGCAGAAGGCCTCGGTCGGCGACATGCTGAAGAACGCCGAGTGCGCCTCGATCATCCAGGTCGTCGGAGCCGGCTCCGGGCGGACGTTCGACCTCGACGCCGCCCGCTACGGCAAGGTCATCTTCATGGCCGACGCGGACTCCGACGGCGCCCACATCCGTTGCCTGCTCGCCACGCTGTTCTTCCGCTACATGCGCCCGTTGGTCGAGGCCGGCCGGGTCTACGCGGCTGTCCCGCCGCTGCACCGCTTCGAGCTGACCAACCCGCGGAGGGGCCAGGACAAGTACATCTACACCTACTCCGACGCCGAGTACCAGAGGAAGCTGGCCGAGCTGACCAAGCGCGGGCAGAAGTTCAAGGAACCGCAGCGCTACAAGGGCCTCGGCGAGATGGACGCCTCGCAGCTCGCGGAGACGACCATGAGCCCGGCCCACCGCACGCTCCGCCGGATCACCGTCGACGACGCCAACGCGGCAGAGCACGTGTTCGAGATGCTCATGGGCGGCGACGTCGCCCCGCGCAAGGAGTTCATCATCGAGGGCGCCTACGCCCTCGACGCGGATCGTATCGACGC
>CAYVWO010000079.1:0-9179 GCA_964455495.1 uncultured Tessaracoccus sp. | reverse complement strand
GCGGCCAACGGCTCGAACGAGATCATGAGCCACCTCCTGACGGCCTTCGGCGGCCCCGGCCGGCGCGTGCTGACGTTCACGCCCACCTACTCCATGTACCCGGAGTACGCGCGCAACACCTGCACCGAGTACGTCACCGTGCCCCGCAAGGACGACTACACGCTCGACGCCGGCCTGATCCTCCGCGCCGTCGAGGAGCACCGCCCGACGGTGGTCATCGTGACGACGCCGAACAACCCGACCGGCACCGCGACCCCCGTCGAGGTGCTCGACGAGGTGTGCGCGGGCACCGACGCGATCGTCGTCGCGGACGAGGCCTACCAGGAGTTCTCCGCCCGCCCCAGCGCGCTCGGGCTGCTGGAGCGGCACCCGCGGCTGGTGGTCTCGCGCACCATGTCGAAGGCGTTCGCGCTGGCCGGGGGCCGGGTTGGCTACCTGGCGGCTCATCCCGCCATCGTCGACGCGTGCCGGATCGTGCGCCTGCCGTACCACCTGAGCGCGCAGACCCAGGCCGTCGCCCGGGTGGCGCTCGCGCACGCCGACGAGCTGCTCGCCCAGGTCCGCTCGCTCACCGCCGAGGCCCGCGGCTTCGAGGCGTGGGCCCGCTCGCGCGGCTACGACGTCATCGACTCGGAGGCGAACTTCTCCCTGATCGGCCGCTTCCCGGACCGCCACGCCGTCTGGCAGGCGCTGTGTGAGCGCGGCATCCTCATCCGCGAGACCGGTCCCGCGGGCTTCCTGCGGGTCTCGGCCGGCACCCCGGACGAGATGATGCTGCTGAAGTCAGCGCTCGACGACATCGCCCCCGAAAAGGAAGGGACAACCCCATGAGCCGCACCGCGACGATCTCCCGCGCCACCTCGGAGTCGACGATCACGGTCACCGTGAACCTCGACGGCACCGGGGCGTCGAACATCTCCACCGGCGTGGGGTTCTACGACCACATGCTGACCGCGCTCGCCAAGCACTCGATGATCGACATCGACGTCGAGGCCACCGGCGACCTGCACATCGACGGCCACCACACCGTCGAGGACACCGCCATCTGCATCGGCCAGGCGCTGAAGGAGGCGCTGGGCGACAAGTCCGGCATCCGCCGCTACGGCCACGCCGTCATCCCGCTCGACGAGGCCGTCGCCGACTGCGTCGTCGACGTCGCGGGCCGCCCCTACGTGGTGTGCAAGGGCGAGCCTGATGGCCAGGTCTACGCGCTGATCGGCGGCAGCGGCGTGCCCTACGCCGGCTCGATGACCTACCACGTCTTCGAGGCGCTCGCCCTGAACTCCGGCCTGTGCCTGCACGTGACCCTGCTGTCGGGCCGCGACCCGCACCACATCGTCGAGGCCCAGTTCAAGGCGCTCGCCCGCGCGCTGCGCGAGGCCGTCGAGCCGGACCCCCGCCAGCTGGGGATCCCGAGCACGAAGGGCGCGCTCTGAGCGCCCGGATCGGCCTGCTCGACTACGGCTCGGGCAACCTGCACTCGGCGGCCCGGGCCTTCGAGGGTGCCGGGGCGGACGTGGCCGTGACCGCCGACCTCGCCGAGCTGCGCCGGATGGACGCGCTCGTCGTTCCCGGCGTCGGCGCCTTCGCGGCCTGCATGCGCGGGCTGCGCGCGGCCGACGGAGTCGAGCTGATCCGCGAGTGGGTGGCTGAGGACAGGCCGCTGTTCGGGATCTGCGTCGGCCACCAGATCCTTTTCGACGGCGGAACCGAGCACGGGGAGCGCGCCGATGGGGTCGGCATCTTCGACGGCCTCGTGGAGCCGCTCGCCGCGCGGCGCCTGCCGCACATGGGGTGGAACACCGTCGAGGCGCCCGAGGAGAGCAGGCTCTTCGCGGGTCTCGCGGGGGAGCGGTTCTACTTCGTGCACAGTTACGCCGCGCTCACGGCGCCCGCGGACGCGGCCTCTGCCACCGCGCGGCACGAGGAAACGACGTTCGTCGCGGCCGTCGAGCGCGGGGCGGTGGCCTCCACCCAGTTCCACCCGGAGAAGTCGGGGGCGGCGGGCGCGCGCCTGATCGCCAACTGGATTTCCACTATTTCGGATAGGGTCTAGCGTCGTGGAGAAGTTGCAGTTGTTGCCGGCCGTGGACGTGCAGGGCGGCCAGGCCGTCCAGCTCGTGCAGGGCATCGCGGGCACGCAGAAGGAGTTCGGCGACCCGCTGAGGGCGGCGCTGCGGTGGCAGGACGGCGGCGCAGAGTGGCTGCACCTCGTCGACCTCGACGCGGCCTTCGGCCGCGGCTCGAACGCGGAGCTGCTGAGCGGCATCGTCGGCCAGCTGGACATGAAGGTCGAGATCTCCGGCGGCATCCGCGACCAGGAGTCGCTCGACCGCGCGCTCGCCACCGGCGCGCGCCGCGTCAACATCGGCACCGCGGCGCTGGAGAACCCCGAGTGGTGTGACCGCGTCGTCGGCACCTACGGCGACCGCGTCGCCATCGGCCTCGACGTCCGGGGCGAGAACCTCGCGGCGCGCGGCTGGACCACCGAGGGCGGCCCGTGGGTCGAGACGCTCGACCGGCTCGTCGCCGCGGGCTGCGAGCGCTTCGTCGTCACCGACGTGAACGCCGACGGCATGCTGACCGGGCCTAACCTCGAGCTCCTCCTCGACGTGGCCCTTCGCTCGGGCAAGAAGGTCATCGCCTCCGGCGGCATCGCGACGCTCGACAACCTGCGCGACCTCCGCGGCCTCGTCGACCGGGGCGTCGAGGGAGCCATCATCGGCACCGCGCTGTACGTGGGCCGGTTCACGATCGAGGAGGCCCTCGCGGTCGCCGAAGGCAGCAACTGATGGCCAGGCCGCCGGCCAGCACCTTCGGGGTGGCGGACCGCGACGCCGTCCACGTGCCTCCGCTGCTCGAGGGGCGGATTAAGGACCTGCTCGACGGCAAGAAGATCGTGATGACCGGCGTCACCGGCTTCATCGGCGAGCAGATGCTGTGGAAGGTGCTCACCGAGTGCCCGGGCACCACGACCGGCGTGATCGTGCGGCCGAAGGGCTCGGTCACGGCGCGCGAGCGCGTCGCGGCGCTGCTCAAGAAGAAGATCTTCACCGAGATCGTCGCAGAGTCCGGTGGAGTCGAGGCGCTGATGGCCGCACGGGTCGAGGTCATCGAGGGCGACCTGCCCGACGTGCCGGCCCTGCCGCGCGACATCGACGTGCTCGTGCACTGCGCGGGCGACGTGTCCTTCGACCCGCCCATCGACCAGGCCTTCATGACCAACGTCGTGGGCGCGAAGTCGCTGCTGACCAGGCTCCGCGAGGCGTGCTCGGACGACGACGGCACCCTCGTCAAGGTGCCGCACTACGTCCACATCTCGACCGCCTACACCGCGGGCCGCCGTCGCGGCGCCATCCCCGAGGCCGCGCACGTCCACGACATCGACTACGACGCCGAGACCAGGGCAGCGCTCGCCATGAAGGAGCACGTCGAGGCCCGGTCGCGCTCGTCGGAGCAGCTGACCGTCCTGCGCAAGGAGGCCGAGGCGCTGCACCGCCAGGCCGGTTACCTCACGACGTCGCACGACACGGAGCGCCGCCGCCAGGAGTGGGTCAAGCAGGAGCTGGTCAAGGCGGGCACCGAGCGCGCCCGCTCACTGGGCTGGACGGACGTCTACACCTTCGCCAAGGCGCTCGCGGAGCGGGTCGTCGCCGACCTCGGCCGCGACTTCCAGATCTCGGTCGTGCGCCCGGCCATCGTCGAGTCGTCGCTCATCCACCCGTACGCGGGCTGGATCGAGGGCTTCAAGATGGCCGACCCGATCATCCTCGCCTACGGCCGAGGCCAGCTGCCCGACGTCCCCGCGTCGCCGGACGCCGTCATCGACATCATCCCGTGCGACTTCGTCGTCAACGCGATCGTCGCGGTGTGCGCCACGCAGCCGACGGTGGGCGAGCCCGAGTTCTACCACCTGAACTCCGGCGCGAGGAACCCGCTGACGTTCCGCGGCATCTACGAGCACGTGCGCAATTACTTCACGGAGCACCCCTACACCGAGGGCCAGGGCTCGACGCCGCTCGCCACCTGGAACTTCCCCGGCTTCGAGCCCATCGAGAAGCTGATGTGGGCAGGCGACAAGGGCGTCATCCTCGGCAACAAGCTGCTGAGCTACGCGCCGCGCGGGAAGCGCACGCGCAAGATCGCGGTGCAGCTGGACGAGGCCCGCAAGCAGCTCGACTTCCTCGGCAAGTACCTGACGCTGTACGGCGAGTACCTCCAGTCGGAGCTGCACTTCGTCGACGACTGCACGCTCGCGCTGCACAACTCGCTGCACGCCGACGACGAGGCCGCCTTCGGCTTCGACTCGGCGAGCTACGACTGGACCGAATACCTGGAGGGCGTCCACATCCCCGCCATCACCAACCCGGTGCGGCGGCTGGAGGCGGCGCGCAAGCGGCGCCAGGCGAAGGCGACCACCTTCAAGGACCTGAAGCCCACCGAGCCAGGAACGGTGCTCGCGGCCTTCGATCTCGACGGCACCGTCATGGCAACCAACGTCGTCGAGACCTACCTCTGGGCGCGGCTGCCGGAGCTTCCCCCGCTGAAGCGGGTCGGGGAGGTGGCCAGCCTCGCGGCTCGGCTGCCGATGTACCTGAACGCCGAGCGGCGCGACCGGGGCGTGTTCCTGCGCTCGATCTACCGCCGCTACAAGGGGGCGGACCTCGCCGCGCTCGAGCGGTACGTGGACGAGCGGCTGGCCCCGCTGATCCTCGACCGGATGTCGCCGGACGCGATCCGCAGGATCAGGGAACACCGCCAGGCGGGGCACACCACGATCCTGATCACGGGCGTTATCCGCCCGCTGACCAGGCCCTTCGAGGGGCTGTTCGACACCATCGTCGCCGCGGAGCTCGCGACCGACGGGGACGGCCGCTGCACCGGCTACCTGAGCGGGCCGCCCATGGTGGGCGAGTCGCGCTCGGCCTGGCTGACGCACTACGCGAAGCTGCATGGCACCGATCTCTCGAAGTCGTACGCCTACGCCGACAGCCACGTCGACCTCCCCATGCTGAACACCGTCGGCAATCCCGTCGCGGTCAGCCCCGACGTCGGCCTCATGCGGGCCGCGAAGTCGCGCGGCTGGTCGATCGTCGAGTGGCCGGAAATGTCACCGCTGCCGCGGTGGAAGATGTCGTGAACGGAAAGGACCGCTGATGTCTCGCCCAGGATTCGTGCTGGAGGTCGACGACAAGACCCCGCCGCTCATGACCATGTCCGGCTCCGACCTGCGCCTCGACCGCTTCGGCCTCGGCACGCGGGTCGTCTACGGCCCAGACGCCGAGCGCTCAAGCGACCCGGTGGGCCTGATCGACGCCGCGCTGTCCGCGCCCACCGGGACGGCTCCGCTCGCCGCGCAGCTCGCGCCGAACACCAAGCTCACGCTGCTCATCGCCGACGCCGGTGTCCTGCCCGCGCCCTACTTCGACCCGCGCCGCACGCTGGCCGAGCGCGTCCTTGAGGCCGCCGCCCGCGCCGGCGTCGACGACGTCGAGATCGTGATCGCCAACGGGGCCGGGCAGCGTTGGTCCGGCGCGCGGGTGTCCGAGGTGCTCGGCGACCGCGTGGCCACCAGCTTCCTGCCCGACGGGCTCGTCGCGAGCCACGACGTCACCGCCGCGGACCTCGTGGAGGTCGGCTCCGTCGACGGGCACGCCGTGCGCGTGAACCGTCGCGTCGCGGAGTCCGACCTCGTCGTTCTCATCGGCGTGCGCGCCTCCTTCGGCGACGGCTGCCCGCTGTCCTGCGGGGTGACCGACGCGGCCACCGTGCGGCGCCTCGGCGCGGCGGGGGAGGCCGACGCGTTCACCGTCGGGGTCCGCGACCTGCTGCAGAACACGACGCGGGTGTTCGCGCTGGTCGCCGTCCTCGGCCAGCCGCTGCTCGGGCGGCCGCTTCGTTTCGTGTCGAAGCGCGAGTGGGAGTGGAACGCCGGCGACCGGTTCTCCTATGTCGGCGCCCGCCAGATCGCGGCGGGGCTGCCGCGCCAGGGCGCGCAACTGCTGCACGGCGGGCCGAAGGCCGACTACGCCGTCATCGACGTCGTCGGCGGCGAGTACGCGGCCGCCCAGAGCGAGTCGCGGCTCGTCTGGCGGGCCGCCAACGCCGTCGAGCTGCGCGGGCAGGCCGACGTGCTCGTCACCTCCGTGTGGGGCGCGGCGATCGACCCGTCGGACCCCGTCGGCTCGCCGCTGAGCGCCGCCCGGCACGCGCTGGTGACGCAGGCCGGCTCGCACCTCGGCACGCCATACACGCGGAAGGACGGCGTGCTGATCGCGCTGCACCCGCTGCGCAACCGGTTCTCCAACCGCCGCCAGTCCGCGGCCGCCGACCTGTTCGCGAAGGTGCTCCCCCAGACGACGGACCCTGAGGAGATCGCCGAGCGGTTCGCCCCGGCGCTCGAGGACGAGTGGTACCTCGACCTCTACCGCAAGCAGTTCGCCGACCACCCGCTGCGCGTGTTCCAGGAGTGGGCGAGCATCGCGCGCGCCACGGCGCGGTACTCCCACGTGATCTGGGTCGGCGGGGACAGGCGCAGCGCCGCGGTGCTCGGCCACCGCTCGGCCAGCACCTATGCGGACGCGCTCGAGATCGCCTCCGACGCCGTCGGCACCGCGCCGTCGATCACGGTGCTGCGCGGCGCGGGCCTCGCGCTTGGCGACGTGCGATGACCAGGACGCTGCCCTCCTGGGCGCAGCCGCGAGCCGGGAGGCCCCGCCCTCGGCTGACGCTGCCCCGCGACGTCGCGCAGGCCGTGACCGGCCTCGTCCCGCGCCAGCGTCCCGCGTCGGCCCCGCCGCGCGAGCGCGCGTCCCGCGAGTTGGGCCTCCGGGCGAAACTCACCGGCAGGCACCTCAGCCTGCGCCTGATGAGCCTGCGCTTCGACATAGAGATCGTCGGCGCGGGAAACCTCGACGGCGTCCGCCAGCCGCTGGTGTTCGCGGCCAACGAGCAGGGCGTGCTCGACTACCAGCTGCTGCGCCTCGCGCTGCCCGGCAGGCTGCGCCCGACGATGATCGCGCCGTCGCGCGCCCTCGCCCGGGGCCGCAACGTGGTGGTCTTCACCGACGAGCCGCTCGCGGGCCGCATCGTCGGGGAGTTCTCCGACGTCGCGGCGGGCCTGGCGAATCAGCACAACGTGGCGATCGTTCCGGTCGGGCTGGTCGGCACCTTCAAGCTGAAGGACATCCTGAAGCTGCCGCTCACCACCCGGCCGAAGGTCTCCATTCGGTTCGGCGCTCCCATCTACGTGCGCGGAAGGCATCTCGCGGAGGCGACGGCGCGCACCCAGGAGAGCGTCGAGCAGCTCGTGCTCGAGGGCGACCTGACCTGGTGGACGGTCGAGCGACGCCGCGAGTCGGGCCAGGCGCCTGCGGCAGGCCGGCCCGCGCCGCGCTGGCGCAGGCTCTGGGATCAGGCTGCGCCCGACACGACCCCCCGCGGGCGGATCTGGGGCTGATTCTCATGACCACGACCCCGGCGGACATCGGGAGGGACGAACCCTCGATCGCGCTGCCCCACCTGCGGTGGCGGGTGCTGACGCCGGACGACACGGCGGAGCTGGACCAGCTCCGCGACCAGCTGGCGATGCTCGACACCTCGGTGCTCTCCGACCTCGCGGCCGATGCGGAGACGGGCACGCCGCTGGTGGGCGACGGCCTGGCCATCGGGGGCTGGGACACCTACGACACCCTGACCGCCTACGGCGCGCTGCACCTGGGGTCCACGGATCCGTTGCGCCTCTACCTCTTCGGCGGTGTTCTTCCCGCGCACCGGCACAAGGGGATCGGGACCAGCCTCCTCGGCTGGCAGGTCGCGGCAGGCTCCGCCTGGCGCGACGAGCGGTACCCGGGCGTTCCGCTCCGGCTCAGCTGCCACGCGGAGCTCAGCAGGCAGGGCCTGATGCGCGCCGCCGAGGCGCACGGCTTCGCGACGGAGCGCTACTACTACGATCTGGTGCGCGGGCTGGAACACCCGCCGCCCGTGCGAGACGTCGAGGGCGTCGAGATCGTCGCGTTCACCGACGAACGGTCCGAGGATGTCCGCCTGCTGCACAACCTGTGCTTCGAGCCGATCGGCGGCGGCGCGGTCTCGGCGGAGGAGTGGGCGCGCCGCACCGGGAGCCCGGAGTTCCGCGCCGACTGGTCGGTCGTGGCGCTGGCCGACGGCGGCGTCGTCGGCTATGCCATGAACGCCGACGACATCGCCGACGACGGCGGTCCTGCGGGCTGGACCGAGCGCTTCGGCGTGCATCCCGGCTACCGGCGGCGCGGCGCGGCGCGCGAGCTGCGCTCACCCGGCCTGCGGGCGAGGCAGGAGGGCGGCGGCGTCGCGGCGGGAATCGGCGTCGACACCCCGGACGGGCTCGCGATGTCGCGGCTCGTGGCCGACCTCGGCTATGCGACGCGAGACGCCGTCGGGCTCCTCACGAAAGTCATCGTCTGACCCTGTCCGAGGCAGTGTGTAAGCTTCGCCACGACTGACTGAAGACGACCGAGAAAGCGGGTACCGGATGTCCGGGCATTCCAAGTGGGCGACGACCAAGCACAAGAAGGCCGCGATCGACGCCAAGCGCGGCAAGCTGTTCGCGAAGCTCATCAAGAACGTCGAGGTGGCGGCCCGGCTCGGCGGCGGCGACCCCGCGGGCAACCCGACGCTGTACGACGCCATCCAGAAGGCGAAGAAGTCCTCGGTCCCCAACGACAACATCGACCGCGCCGTCAAGCGCGGCTCCGGCGCCGAGTCCGGCGCGGCGGACTACGAGACCATCATGTACGAGGCCTACGGGCCGGCCGGCGTCGCGATCCTGATCGAGTGTCTCACCGACAACCGCAACCGCTCGGCGTCCGACGTACGCGTGGCCGTGACCCGCAACGGCGGCACCATGGCCGACGTTGGCTCGGTGCAGCGCCTGTTCTCCCGCAAGGGCGTCGTCACGGTGCCGAAGAAGCAGGGCAACGGCGAGCTGACGGAGGACGACCTGCTGGAGGCGGCGCTCGAGGCCGGCCTGGAGGAGGTCAGCGACGAGGGCGACGTCTGGGAGGCGCTGGCGGACCCGAACGACACCGTCGAGGTGCGCAAGGCCATCGAGGCCGCGGGCCTGGACTACGACTCCTCGGAGGTGCAGTTCGTCGCCGCGTTCGATGCTCCGGTCGACACGGTCGAGGTGGCGCAGAAGG
>CAYVWO010000078.1:0-9242 GCA_964455495.1 uncultured Tessaracoccus sp. | reverse complement strand
CGATGCGTGCCCGAGCCGACCTCGTGGCGCGACCCGTCCGGCAGCACGACGTCGGCCGAGGCGTTGGCCGGCACGAGCGCCTCGACGGCGATCTCGTCGCCCGCGCGCTCCCAGCGGACCTTCGCGCGGCCGTACGGCGTCTGGTGCTCCGCCGAGGCGAAGTCGAAGCCGTCGAGGGGGTGCGGCTCGATCCGCAGGCGCGCATAGCCGGGCTCCGCGGGAGCGAGGCCCGCGACGCAGCGGTGCAGCCAGTCGGCGATCGCGCCCAGCGCGTAGTGGTTGAACGAGGTCATCTCGCCGGGGTTGATGGAGCCGTCGGGCAGCATCGAGTCCCAGCGCTCCCAGATCGTCGTGGCGCCCATCGTGACCGGGTACAGCCACGAGGGGCACTCGGTCTGCGTGAGCAGCCGGCGGGCGGTGTCGAGGTGCCCGGTGCGGGTGAGCGCGTCCTGGATGATCGGCGTGCCGACGAACCCGGTGGCGATGCGGTACTCCCCGAGACAGGTCAGCTCGGCGAGCCGGTCGCCCATCGCCTGGCGCGCGTCGTCGCCCACGATGTCGAAGACGATGGCGAGCGCGTACGCGGTCTGCGCGTCGGACATCATCCGCCCGGCGGGGGTCACGTACTCGGCGAGGAAGGCCTCGCGGACCTCCTCGGCGATGCGGGCGTAGGAGTCGCTGTCGGCCTCCTTGCCCAGCAGGGCCGCGGCCTTCGCGGTGAGGTCCGCCGAGCGGAACAGGTAGGCGGAGGCGACGAGGTCGCGGTCGGCCTTCGCCTCTGCGGGCGCGTCCGGCGGCGCCGAGGGGTCCAGCCAGTCGCCGAACTGGAACGTCCCCTCCCACAGCCGGCTTTCACCCGCGACGGCGAGGATGGCGTCGGTCCAGGCCTTCATGCTGTCGTACTGCCGGGCGACGGTGTCGAGGTCGCCGAACCGCTCGTACAGCACGGAGGGCACGACGGTGGCGGCGTCGCCCCACGCCGCGGCGGGGGCCGCGGGGCCGAGCACGTTGGGCACGACGAACGGCACGACGCCGTCGACCTGCTCGATCTCCAAGTCGCGCAGCCAGGAGTCGAGGAAGCCGCGCACGTCGTAGAGGAAGCTCGCGGTGGGCGCGAACACCTCGATGTCGCCCGTCCACCCCAGGCGCTCGTCGCGCTGCGGGCAGTCGGTGGGGACGCTGAGGAAGTTGCCGCGGAGGCCCCACACGACGTTCTCGTGAAGCTGTCGCACCAGCGGCTCTGAGGTGTCGAACCAGCCGGTGCGCTCCATGTCGCTGTGGACGACGACGGCGGTGACGTCGGCCGGGTCGAGCGCGCCGGGCCAGCCCTCGATCTCGGCGTAGCGGAAGCCGTGGAACGTGAACTCGGGCTCCCAGACCTCCACCCCGGTGCCGGCCAGCGTGTAGCTGTCGGTGGCCGCGGCGGCGCGCAGCGGCCGGGTGCCAAGCTCGCCGTGCTCCAGCACCTCCGCGTGGCGGAGCGTGACGACGGCGCCCGCCGGGCCGCCGACCCGGATGCGCAGGCGCCCGACGAGGTTCTGCCCGAAGTCGAGGACCGTCCTCCCCGACGGCGTGGTGATGACGTCGGCGACGGCGATCTCCTCGGTGCGCCGGACGAAGGGCGAGACGCGGGCGCCGGGGACCGGCACGTCGTCGACCACGGCGACGGGGGCCCAGCCCGCGGCGTCGAACCCGGCCTCCGACGGGGTGCGGCCGGCGTCGTCGACGCGGGCGCGCCGCGCGTCGTGGTGCTCGCCGGCGTACAACCCGCTTGCGGTGATCGGGCCGGGCGCGCTCGCCCAGTCCGCGTCGGTGACGACGGTCTCGGACCGCCCGTCGGCATACTCGATCACGAGCTGCACGGCCACCCGGGGCTGCTCGGCGTAGACGGGCCTGGCGTTCTCTCGGAAGCCGAAGCGCTCCGTCGCCCACGCGCCCGCGACGCGCAGCGCGATCGCGTTCGCGCCCTGGGCGAGCAGCGCGGTGACGTCGGTGGTCTCGTGCACCGTGCGGGCCTGGAACGGGGTCCAGCCCGGCTTCATCACCTGGTCGTCGACGTCCGCGCCGTTGATCGCGGCCTGGTAGACGCCGACGGCGGTGGCGTACAGCGTCGCGCGCCGCACCTCGCCGTCGACGGCGAACTCGCGGCGCAGCACGGCCGGCTCGGCCGGTGCCTCGGGCGCGGCGACCGCGACGGCCGGGGCCACCCACTCGCCGTCGGCCAGGAAGCCCGCGACGATGCGCCGGGGCGCGCTCCAGTCGGAGGCGGCGCCGTCGGTGCCCGTGACGCGGACGCGCAGCTCCGCCTCCTCGCGCGGCGCGAGCGGGGCGAAGGGCCACGGGACCCGCACCGAGTCGCGCCCCTCGACGACATGGGTCTGCACGCCGTCGCCGAGGCGCAGCTCCAGCTCGGCCCGCGCCTGCCGCCAGCCGTCGGCCTCGCTCCGCGTGACCCAGCCGATGGCGGGCCGCGCGTCGGCGACCACATCGCTGCCGTACGGCGCGTCGATGCTGATCCGTTCGATAGCTGTGCTCATTGCCAGCTCCTCATTCCTGTTCGGGTCTCGGGTTCAGGCGGCGACCGCGGGCGCGGTCACCGTCACGTCGTGCGTTCCGCTGCCCAGGATCTCGGGCGCGCAGGCGCCGTCCACGGTGACGGCCGAGGCCTCGGTCGTTGGCAGGTCGAGCGCGGCGCGGACGCCCACCGGGACCTCCAGCGTCGCCCGCAGCTCGCCGTCCTCCAGGCGCCAGTCGATGGCGAGGCGGCCGTAGGGGGTGTCGATGGCGGCCGCGGCGTGGTCGAGCCTGGCCGACGGGCGGGGCGCGATCCGCGCCACGCGGTACCCGGGCTCGGCGGGCGCCAGGCCGGCGACGGTGCGGTACACCCAGTCGATCATCGCGCCGTAGGCGTAGTGGTTGAAGGACAGCATGCTGCCGCCCTCCTCCTCGGCCCCGGCGTCCATGGCACCGCCGTGGATGCTGCCGTCGGGCAGGATGGCGTCCCAGCGCTCCCACACCGTCGTCGCCCCGCGGTCGACCTGGTACAGCCAGCTTGGCGCCTCGCGGCGGAGCAGCATCAGGTAGGCCTCGTCGAGGTGGCCGTTGTTGGAGAGCGCGAAGAGCACCAGCGGCGTGCCGAGGAAGCCGGTGGCGATGCGGCCGTCCTCCGCCCTCACGTTGGCCGCGAGCGCATCGGCGACGGCCTGGCGCTCCCCCTCGGGCGCGATCCCGAACTCCAGCGCGAGGGCCGCGCCGGTCTGCGTGCGGTAGGCCTCGTCACGCCAGCGCCGCCAGGTCTCGTCGGCCACGCGGTCAGCGAGGGCGTCGTCCTCGTCGGCGCGCGCGGCGTCGCCGACGATCCGCTCGGCGCGGGCGAGGAGGCGCGCGGAGCGCACGTAGAACGCGTTGGCCACGTAGACGCTGGAGACCTTCGCCAGCCACGGGCGGTCGCCGGGGGCGTCGGGGTCGAGCCAGTCGCCGTACTGGAACGGCTCCGTGGGAAGGACGACGCCGTCGCCGGCCCTCCTCCGCAGGTGCCCGACCCAGCGGCGCATCGAGCCGAGCTGGGCGCACAGCACCTCGTCGCTGCCCGTCGCCTCGTAGACGGCCCACGGGACGATGGTGGCGGCGTCGGCCCACCCGGCCCGGCCCATCGTGTCGACCACGCCGTCGCCCATGCGCATGTCCTGGATGATGTCGGGCACCACCGAGGCCACGCCGCCCTCGTCGGTTTGGTCCACCTCCAGGTCGCGCAGCCAGATGCGCCAGAACGACTCGGCGTCCGCCAGCGTGCTCGCCGTGGCGGCGAAGGCCTGCGCGTCGCCGGTCCAGCCGAGGCGCTCGTCGCGCTGCGGGCAGTCGGTGGGGACGGAGACGAAGTTGTCGCGCTGGGACCAGCGGACGTTCGAGTGGAACCTGTTGAGGGCCTCGGACGACGTCTCGAGCGTCGATCGCTCGGCGAGGTCGCTGGAGATGGCGACCGCGGTGGCGGAAACGACCTCGGCACCGGTCACCTCGGCGTGCTGGAAGCCGTGGAACGTGAACCGCGGCTCCAGCGTGTGCTCGCCGTCGCCGCCCAGGATGTAGACGTCCGTCGCCTTCGCCGAGCGCAGCGCGGCCGTGTGCAGGTCGCCGGACGGCTCGAGGATCTCCGCGTGCCGCACGGTGACGACGTCGCCCGCCTTTCCCCGGACCACCAGGCGGACCCACCCGGAGACGTTCTGTCCGGCGTCTAGGTAGGTTCCTTTCGACACGGGCGCGGCGCTTCGCGCTGCGGCCCGGCTCAAGGAGCGGTTGACCATCGGAAGCTCGGCGACCACGCGGATCGGCGGGGTCGCGCGCGGCTCGAAGCGCGAGAGGTCGGTCGCCACGACGTCGGCGAGAAGCCAGCCCCTGTCGTCGAAGTCGACGCGGTGCACGCCGTCAGCGGCCTCGCGCAGGTCGGTCGTCGTGCCGTCGTAGAGGCTCGCGGAGCGCACGGCGCCGAACCCGCCCCGCCAGGTGGCGTCGGTGGCCACGTGCACGCCCTGCTCCGAGTCGACCTGCGCGAGCGCGCCGGAGCGGTCCCCGTAGATCTCAGTCCGGTTGGCGAAGCCGAAGCGGCCGCGGTACCAGCCGTCGCCGACCGCGAGCACGATGCTGTTCTCGCCCTCCCGCAGCAGGCCGGTGACGTCGAGGGTGTCGAGCAGCACGCGCTCCTGGTACGCCGTCCAGCCCGGGGTCAGCACGGCGTCTGTGGCCTTCTGGCCGTTGATCCAGGCGTCGACGAGGCCCAACGCGCTGAGGCGCAGGCGGGCCCGCCGGGGCAGCTCGTCGACGGCGAAGGTGGTGCGAAGCAGCTGAACGGGCCCCTCGATCTCCGTGGGGATGCCGATGACGACGGCGCTCAGGCCCCCGAGTTCCGGCGCGGCCTCAACGACGAGCGGCTCGCTCCAGGCGGTCCACCCGGCGTCGGTCGCGACGCGGACGGCGAAGCCCCTCCTCTCCCCCGGGGCGAGGTCGCCCACCGGGACGGCCACCGAGTCGGCCGAGGCGACGGCGTCGCGGGGCTCCAGCTCGCCGTCCCCGCGGCCGCTGGCGATCTGATAGCCGACCTGCGCGGCGCCGGGGCGGCCGCTCGTCACCCGCCAGCTCAACCGCAGGCCGCCCGCCGGCACGCCGAGCAGGCCGGGGCCGTGCTGGGTGCGGAGGGCGGCGACGACGCTTCGGTCGTCGAGGCGCGTGAGGCCGGTGATGTCGGTCATGAAGTTGAGCTCCTTGTGTGATGCGCGCGTCCTCGCATGCGCATGCCTAGATACTGAAACGATTCATCGAATCTGTCAAGGACGCCCGGTTCACAGGGGTGACACGGGTCACGTTTCCGTATCGGTTTCAGATTCAGCGTTGACTTGACGCCCGTCGGCATCGTGCGGTGAGCGCGTTGATTGGTTCCAATCCGCTCGGCGACCCGTCGATCGCGGCGTAGACCTTCTTGTTGTAGAGGACCGCGCCGGCCTGAGCTCGGCCCTCGAGATCCCGCAGTCGTGGGCCGACTTCGCCGCCAACAACGAGAAGATCAAGGCCGCGGGCAAGACCGCGGTCATCCAGACCTACGGCGACACCTGGACCAGCCAGCTGGTGAAGGGCTAAGACGGGCCAAACCCGCTCCTTGAGCCGGCCCAGCGCGAAGCGCCGGGCCGTGTCGAAAGGCTGGTGAGAGTTCTGCGGAGCTGTCACCAGCCTTTCGACGCGCGCCAGCGTCGCTTCGCTCCTTCTGGCACGGCTCAAGGACCGATCATTTCGACGCGCGCCAGCGTCGCTTCGCTCCTTCCGGCACGGCTCAGGGACCGATCACTCCCCAAGCAGCGCCAGCGGCACGACGGCGACGCCATCGGCTCGGCGGTAGGCATGTCTTCCGGTGGTCAGGACGACGAGGTCTGCCACATCGTCGCCGAGGTTGTCCCTGAGCCAGAGGAGGTGGCGGACGTCCCTGTCATCAGGAGCCGCCGTCAACTTCACCTCGATCCCGAGGACTTGACCCGCGCGGCCCTCCACGATCAGGTCGATCTCGTGGTCGCCGTTCCGCGTGCGCAGGTGACCGACACGCCCACGCGCGGCCTGCGCGGCAACCCGGACGGAAAGGGCCGCGAGCGACTCGAAGAGACGACCTGCCATGTGCGCCCCCCTCGGCGATCCCAACGTGACCGCGTTCAGGTTCAGCAGCCGCGCGGCGAGCGCCGGATCCGCGAGATTATGTTTCGGCGCTTGTTGCAGCCGAGCGAACGGGTTCGAACTGGGACTCCATCCGGGGATCGGGTCCAGCAGCCACAGCTGGGTCAGATGGTCGCGATAGGTGATCGTCGTGGCTTTCGTCGGCCGGTAGCCATCCCCGGAGGTGGTGGCGTCCAGGATCTCCGCGTACTTCGTCGTCGACGACGACGCGGCGGCATATGCGGTCAGCCACCGGCGCAGGGTCTCGGGGCGGCGGGCCGTAAACCCGAGGTCCGGGAGATCGCGGTCGATCACACGCTGGAGATAGGCCTCGAGCATGTCCTCCCGCAGCAGCGAGGTGAGCCCGCGGATGCCCGGCAGACCGCTCGCCGCGATCTCCTCGAAATAGTCGACCGAGGTAAGTGAGGAACTCCCTTTGACCGCCCCCGCGGCGCCCTCCAGGAGACGGCTCAGACTCACCGTGGGCTCTGCAACGCCGCGCTCGTAGAGCGCCATGGGCCGCATCCGAAGCGAGAGAATGCGCCCGGCCCCACTGTGCGTCCCCTCCGACGACGCCGGGCTCGCACTCCCAGTCAAGAGGTAGCTGCCCGGAGGCGCCCCGGCGTCGACACGGCGCCTCACCACGTCCCAGACCTGGGGGAGTCGTTGCCACTCATCGACCAATTGGACGCCTTCAGCATGCGCGAGCACGGAGGCATCGGACCCGAGCAGCCGTCTCTGGTCGGGGTCGTCCAGCAGCCACGCGGTGGCGGCGCGACGCATCGCTGTCGCTGTCTTGCCGACGCCCTTGGGGCCTTCAATGGCAATGGCAGGCGCCGCTACAAGTAGCTCATCAAGCTGTCTATCCAGCGTGCGCGGAACGTAGGACATGGGCCTACTATACCTTGCGCACGACCCAAAGTGAACCTGTAGCAGACTCCAGGCTATACCTTCAGCCAGTTCTTCATGCCACCCGAGGCGCTGCAGTACCTCGTCGCCCCCCAGATGGGACACCCTCTCAGGGCACCCCACAACCGTTGACCGGGCCTTCGGCGGACCATACCGTGATTCTATTGAAACGATTCATTCGGCCTACCCGCCGAACCACAGGGTCGCTATCGCGAGGAGGAGCCAAATGATTGCCGCATCCATCTTCGGCTGGGCAGGCACCGTCACCGGCGTGCTGCTCGGCCTGCCTCAGCTGACAGGATCGGGTTGAGGGCGTTCGGAGAACGGGCCACGGCCGGAACCGTCGGCGCAGGCTGCGCCTCCCGCGATTGGTGCGTTCGGCGTACGCTTGGGGGTATGGCACCTGACACCGCGACCTTGATCCGAGACGCACTCGCGCTCGACGCCGATCAGCGCGCGGTCGTCGCCAATGCCCTACTCGAAAGCTTCCACGGCACAGGTGACACCGACGAAGTCGATGCCGCGTGGCATGCCGAGGCAACCCGACGACTGGCCGAGGTACGAGCCGGGGCCGTCGAGCTGGTGGATGCCGACGAGCATTACGCCCGCTTGCGCGCCTCCCTCACCGCATGACTCTGCCCCAGCGGGAGCATCCCGAAGCCGTCGCCGAGTTCGACGCCGTGCGCTGGTACGAGGCACAAGAACCAGGAATCGGCCTCGCGCTCATCGACCGGGCACAGCAAGCACGGCAGACCATCACCGACTGGCCGAACGCCGCGCCACCGTTCACGACCGCTGACGATGGAACCGTGTCCGCAGCAAAGGCATTCCCGGATATCCCTACCGCGTTATCTACACCGTCGAACCGGACGGCATTCTGATCCTCGCCTACGCGCACGAACGCCGAGAACCCGGCTACTGGCTCCACCGGCTGAGCGACTGAACCGCACGGGCCAGGGCTTCAGCCGGGCTCTAGAAATACTCCCCGGGGACCGTTCCCCGCAGCCAGGCCAGCTCGTTGTCGCGGATGAAGATCGACAGCGACTGGTTCGGCGTCTGCCCCTGGCCGAGCCGACGTCCAGGTCGTGTAACACGATTCCCGTGCTACACTGACTTATGGCCAACCTGACAATCACCGTTGACGACGACACGTTGAGGCGCGCACGGATCCGGGCGTTGCGACGCGACGAGTCGGTCAACGCCTACCTGGCGCGGATCCTGCGCCGCTACGCCGACGAGGAAAACTCCGCGATGGACGACGTGATAGCCCTCGCGCACGAGAGCCGGGCCGGCTCGGACGCCACGGGCAGGTCGTGGACGCGCGACGAGGCACACCGTGGCTGACGTCTTCCTCGACACCAACGTGCTCGTCTACGCCTTCGACACTGCCGACGAGGCGAAGCGTCAGCGAGCGCTCGCCGTCCTCGGCGAGCACCCGAATGCGGTCATCAGCACGCAGGTGCTCCTGGAATGGTTCACCATCGTGACCCGAAAGCTGACACCCCCGATGCCGGGCGCCGATGCGACGGCAGTCATGGAGTCGCTCACCAGACTCGACGTGGTGTCCGCCGACGCCGAACTGACGCTCCGCGCGGCGCGCACCGCCGTCGAGGCCCAGCTGTCGGTCTGGGACGCAATGGTAATCGAGGCGGCCGCGATCGCCGGCTGCACGACCATCCTCACTGAGGACCTCAACGAGGGACAGACCATCCGCGGCGTGCGCGTGGTCAACCCGTTCCGGCAAGGCCTTTGACCCTCCACTCGACGGCGCGTGCCGTCACGAAAGGGAACTCACATGTTGACTGACATCGACGACCTCCTGGCCCGGGCGCCGAAGGGACAGTTCATCGGGGGCCGGTTCGTCGAGACGGGGGCGACGCTTCCCGTGCGCGACCCGGCGACGGGAGAGGTGCTGGCGGAGGTGTCCGATGCGTCCGAGGAGCACGCGCGGGCGGCGCTGGGCGCGGCCCGCGCGGCGGCGCCGCCGTGGGCGGCCGCTGTGCCGGGGCGGCGCGCCGAGCTCCTGCGCCGGGCCTTCGAGCTGATCGTGGAGCGGAGGGACGACTTCGCCGCCCTGATGACGCTCGAGATGGGCAAGCCGCTGACCGAGGCCTACGGTGAGGTCGCCTACGGCGCGGAGTTCC
>CAYVWO010000077.1:6329-9285 GCA_964455495.1 uncultured Tessaracoccus sp. | reverse complement strand
ACCGTCGTCGAGCAGCCCGTCGAGACGTCGAGCGTCAGCCGGGTCAACGGCCGCCCGTCGCTCACGCTGTCGGTGACCAAGACGGCGGACGCGAACACCGTCACCGTCTCGCACGAGGTGAGCGACGCGCTCGACGCGCTGCTGCCCCAGCTCGCGGGCGACGCCTCGGTCGCCGTCGTCTTCAACCAGGCCCCGTTCATCGAGCAGTCGATCCACGACCTCTCCGTCGAGGGCGGCATCGGCCTCGCGATGGCGGTGCTCGTCATCATGGTGTTCCTCGGCTCGATCCGCCCCACCCTGATCACCGCGGTCTCGATCCCGCTCGCGCTGCTGATGGCGCTGCTCGGCCTGTGGGCCGGCGGGTACACGCTGAACATCCTGACGCTCGGCGCGCTCACCGTGGCGATCGGCCGCGTCGTCGACGACTCCATCGTCGTCATCGAGAACATCAAGCGACACCAGTCGATGGGGGAGAAGGGGCGCGGCTCCATCGTGGGCGCCGTCAAGGAGGTCGCCGGCGCGATCACCAGCTCGACGCTCACCACCGTCGCGGTGTTCCTGCCGATCGGGCTGGTCGGTGGCCAAGCGGGGCAGATGTTCCGCCCCTTCGCGCTCACGGTCACCATCGCGCTGCTGGCCTCGCTGCTGGTCTCCCTGACGGTGGTGCCGGTGCTGGCGTCCTGGTTCATGAAGCCGAGGACCGACGGCGTCGACCACGCGGCGCTGGAGGCCAAGGAGACCAACACCTGGCTCCACAAGGCCTACCACCCCGTGCTCGGGTGGTCGCTGCGGCACCGCATCCTCACCCTTCTGATCGCGCTGGCCATCTTCGGCGGCACGCTCGCCCTGACGCCGCACCTCAAGACCGACTTCATCGGGTCGGCGGGCATGGACAGCGTGCAGGTCACCCAGGAGCTGCCCCTCGGCACGCCGCTGGCCGATACCGACGCCGCCGCGGCGAGGGTCGAGGCCGTGCTGGCCGACGTGCCCGAGGTGGAGAGCTACTCGACGTCCATCGGCGGCTCGTCGTCGATCTTCATGGGCAGCCAGACCGCGGCCAACGAGGCCACGTTCACCGTCAGCCTCAAGGCGGGCAGCGACGGGACATCGGTCGCCGACGCCCTGCGCGCCGAGCTGGCCGAGCTGGACGACGCGGGGACCATCGAGGTCGCCGTCGGCATGAGCGACCAGTCGAGCCAGATGGTGCTCTACGTCGAGAGCGGCGACTCCGAGGCCCTCGCCGCGGGCGCCGCGACGGTGCTCCAGATGATGGAGGGCATCGACTCGCTCTCCGCGCCCTCGAGCGACCTCGCCACCGAGAGCGACATGCTCGCCGTGACCGTCGACAAGGAGGCCGCGGCGAAGCGGGGCATGACGCAGGCCCAGATCGGCCAGGTCGTGGCGCGCGCGGTCCGGGGCGAGCGGATCGGCAGCCTCACGCACGACGACACAACCCTCGACGTCTACCTGCGCTCGCAGGATCCCGTCGGCAGCGTCGAGGAGCTCCGCGACCTCGAGCTGCCCGTGACCCAGACCATGGTCATGAACGCGCGCAAGAAGGCCGCCGAGAAGGTCACAGAGCGCCAGGAGGAGATGACGGCCGACGCGAAGGCCAAGGCCGAGGACGCGCTCGACGAGCAGGTCGCCTCGCTCCGCGACGCCCGCTCCACGGCGAAGAAGGCGTCCGCGAAGGCCGCCGACCAGCTGAAGGAGGCGAAGACCCAGCTCGCCGCGCTCCAGAAGCAGCTCCAGGCGCTGCAGAAGGCGCCGACGACGCCCGCCGTCCCCGGCGACGCCACGGCCCCACCCGCCGCCCCGGTCGACCCGCCGCTGACGGTCTCGGTGTTCCAGCTGACCAAGCAGATCGACGCCATGACCCAGCAGGTCATCCAGCTGACCCAGGGCGTGGCCGCCGCGGACGGCCAGGCCGACGCGCTGGGCGATCAGATCGACGCCGTGCTGGAACAGCGCGACTCGTCTCTTGCCTCCCAGGCCGATCAGGAGGCGCTCGCCGACGACGCCAAGGCCGCCCAGGAGTTGAACCCGAAGCCGATCCGGCTCAGCAAGGTGGCCGACGTCGACATCGTCAGCTCGCCGGGAACCATCACCCGGGTCAACGGCATCCGCGCCGCGACCCTGACCGCCGGCGTCGAGGGCGGCGACCTCAGCACGACGACGGCGGAGGTCAAGGCCGGCCTCGACGCGCTGGACCTGCCCGACGGCGTCACCGTGCGCGTCGGCGGCGTCACCGAGCGGCAGCAGGAGGCGTTCGGCCAGCTGGGCCTCGCGATGGTCGTCGCCGTGCTCGTGGTCTACCTGATCATGGTGGCGACGTTCGGCTCGCTGCTCCAGCCGCTGATCCTGCTGGTCTCGATCCCGTTCGCCGCCACGGGCGCGCTGGGGCTGTCCCTGCTCACGGGGACGCCGATCGGCGTGCCGAGCATGATCGGCCTGCTGATGCTGATCGGCGTCGTGGTCACCAACGCCATCGTGCTGATCGACCTCATCAACCAGAAGCGCACGGCCGGCGCGGGCGTCGACGAGGCCATCGAGCAGGGCGCGCGGCTGCGGCTGCGCCCCATCGTGATGACGGCCCTGGCGACGATCTTCGCCCTCATCCCGATGGGCCTCGGCCTCACCGGCGGCGGCGTGTTCATCTCGAAGCCGCTGGCCATCGTGGTGATCGGCGGCCTCGTCAGCTCGACCCTGCTGACGCTGCTGCTGGTCCCGGTGCTCTACGACCTACTTGAGAAGGGGCGGGAGCGCGCCGCGGGCCGCAAGAAGGGCCGCGCCCGCGCCGCAGAGGAGCCCGAAGAGGGCGACGGCCTGCTGCCACTGGAAGGATGACAACACGGCCGACCAGCCGACGAGGATGACCGCGCCCGCCAGCGCCCACCACGCTGGCGCGCGGCGGGTGCGTTTCACGGCCACGCCGTACCAGGCGCCCCCGGCGGCG
>CAYVWO010000077.1:0-6319 GCA_964455495.1 uncultured Tessaracoccus sp. | reverse complement strand
CCGAACCCGAAGGGGGGACCGAAGATCCAGCTGTGATAGGTGGTCGGGTCTTCGAGGCCGCTGTTCGGGTCCGCCATCCAGACCATGGGGTAGGTCGGCGCGAGTGTCCACACCACGACGGCGGTCAGCAGCACCGCCGACGCCACCTGCCAGCCTGCCCTGCTCTTCGCCGCGCTCATGGCGAGAGACTAGCGGTCAGGTAACCCATCCGGGCCAGAATGGGAGCGGCGCGCCGAGCTCCGCGACGGGCTTGGCCTGAGCCCGCATCAGCTCCCGCCAGCGGGGGGCGTCGTCGCCGGCGACCGCGGTGGCGTAGCCCTCAAGGAGGCTGCGTTCCAGCGTCGCCCACCCGGCCTTGATCGTCTTCGCCGAGTCCATCGCCGTCGGTAGCTCGAACGCCGTGGGTTGCGTGGGCGTGTCGGGGCCGAGCGCGGCGCGCAACTCGTTCCGCAGCTCCTTGACGGCGTTGAGCCGCGCGAGGCCCCACTCGTGCAGCGGGTCCTTCGACCCCAACCGGCCGAGGCCGACGCCCAGGCCGAAGATCAGCGCCCACGCGTGCGAGATGGCGACGCCCAGCGCGGCCTCGCGCGTCGGGGCGGCGAATCGACCGGGCGCCGCGTCGCCGGGAACCGGCGCAATCCGCTTCCCGGCCAGCCCGTTGGCGGCGGTCGCGGCCGATGCCCAAGTGAGCCGGAGCTCCGGCGAGGCGGCGGCCGCCGCGGCGGCATCGAGCGCCATGGTCGCCCGCTTGGCCCGGGCCTTCAGATCCTTGGCGACGGCGTCCTCGTCGGTAGCCGTGCCGACGACCGGCTCGGGGGCGGCGAACGCTTCCTGCTCTCCCGTTGACAGCGGGTCGGGCAACGAGAGCAGCGCCAGGTGCGCGGCGCACTGCTCGGCGGCGGCGCGCGCCCAGTCCTTCTTCTCCCACGCGTCCAGGCCGGCGGCCCGGCGAAGCTCCGCGTCGAGGGCCGCCAGGGCCGCCTGGGCCGACGCCGCCTCCGGCGCCTGGGTCGGCACCGGTGGGTCCGGCGTCGCGGGCGGCGAGGGCGCGATCGCCGGGTCGCCGTTCACGACAGGGCTGCTTGCGCAACCCGCCAGCGCGACGGCTCCGGCCGCCGTCAGCGCGACGCGTCGGGAGATGAGCATGGGAGACAGCGTATCCGCGGTGGGTATGCTGGTCGTTCGCACGTCCTCACAATCAGGCGCACAACCGGATACGGAGCAAGACTTATGCAGGAATCACAGCTCGCCGCCGTCATCGAGCCGATCCTTGCCGAGCACGGCCTCGAGCTCGACAGGCTCGACGTCACCCCCATCGGCAAGCGCTCCGTCCTTCGCGTGACCATCGACGGCGACGGTCCGGAGGGCCGCGGGCCGCTGCTCGACGACATCGCGGCCGCGGCGTCGACGATCTCGGAGGCGCTCGACGCCAGCCCCGCCGTCGGCAACGCGCCGTACACGCTGGAGGTCAGCTCGCGCGGCGTGAGCAAGCCGCTCACCGAGGCCAAGCACTTCCGCCGCAACCGCGGCCGGCTCGTGAAGCTGTGGCTGGTGGGCGAGGAGGCCGTTGCGCGCATCTGCGACGTCGAGGACGACGCGGTCATCGTCGAGGCGGACGGCGCCGAGCGGCGAGTCCCGCTGGCGGACATCACGAAGGCTGTCGTCCAGGTCGAGCTCAACCGCGCGGCCGACGAAGAGGGAGAGGACAACTGAGCATGGACGTCGATCTTGCTGCACTGAAGGCCATCGAGCGCGACCGCGACATCCCGATGGACTACCTCATGAATACGCTCGAGGACGCGCTCCTCAACGCCTACCAGAAGACCCCGCACGCGCTGCGCGGCGTCAAGGTGGAGGTGGACCGGAAGTCGGGGAAGGTCTCGGTGCTCGCGCCCGAGTTCGACGACGACGACGAGATCATCGGCTACTTCGACGACACCCCCGAGGACTTCGGGCGCCTCGCCGCCGCGACCGCCCGCCAGGTGATCTTCCAGCGCATCCGTGAGGCGGAGGACGACCAGAAGTTCGGTCACTTCTCCGGCGCGGAGGGCGACATCCTCGTCGGCGTCGTGCAGCAGGACCGGGAGTCGCGCGCCGTCCGGGTCGACCTCGGCTCGCTCGAGGCGATCCTGCCGCTCGCCGAGCAGGTGCCCGGCGAGGACTACTCGCACGGCCGCCGGATCCGCGTCTACGTGGTGAGCGTGCGCCGCGAGCTGCGCGGCCCGCAGGTCGTCGTGTCGCGCACGCACCCCAACCTGGTGCGAAAGCTGTTCGCGTTGGAGGTGCCCGAGATCGAGAAGGGCGTCGTCGAGATCATGGAGGTGGCGCGCGAGGCGGGCCACCGCACGAAGATCGCGGTCGTCTCGCACGAGCCGACGGTGTCGGCCAAGGGCGCCTTCATCGGCCCGATGGGCCAGCGCGTGCGCGCCGTGACCAACGAGCTGGGGGAGGAGAAGATCGACATCGTCGACTACTCCGAGGACCCGGCGAAGTTCGTCGCCGCGGCGCTGTCGCCGGCGAAGGTGCTGTCGGTGACCGTCGTCGACCCGGTTGCCCGCGCCTGCCGCGCCGTAGTCCCCGACTACCAGCTGTCGCTGGCGATCGGCCGCGAGGGCCAGAACGCGCGCCTCGCCGCCCGCCTGACCGGTTGGCGGATCGACATCCAGCCGGACGTGGCAGCCGAGCGCTGACTGTCGGACCCGTCGCATACCATGGCGGGCGATGACTGATCGCGCGCAGCCGACCGCGAGCCGTCCCCGACACATGTGGGGGCGGCTCCTGGTGCTGCTCGTGCCCGTGACGATTCTCGGCGTGTGGCTGAAGCTGGTCCGGATCCGGGCGTTCTACCCCGGGTCGAGCCTGTTCGACGTCGCGGCGAAGACCTCGTCGGACCTCGCGTTCGGGCTAGCCTGGCTGCTGCTGTGGCTGGTGTTGTGCCAGCTCGCGCGCGGCGCGCTCAGGGTCGCCTTGTTCTACCTGGCGCACGTGGCCGCCCTGGTGGTGAACCTCGTGATCGTGGTCAACCACGAGTACATGATGCGCACCGGCGGGCCGGTCACCTGGGACTACTTCGTGACGGTGGCGACGCAGTTCGGCGAGTACGCCGAGGTGCTGGCGCATGAGACCACCTTCGAGTCCGCGGCGCTCCTCGCCGGGGTGGTGGTGGTCGTCGTCGCCCTGCCGCTGCTGCTCGGCTGGTGGGTCGAGCGGCTCTTGAGGCCGCCGCGCCCGTGGACGCGCCGCGTCGCGACGGTGGGAGCCGTCGGGCGGCTCGCCGCCAGCGTGTGGAGCGCGCCGACGGTGTCTGCCGCGTTCGTGCTCGCGCCGCCGGTGCAGTTGGCGATGGGGGAGGTGCGCGAGGCGCTCGCGTACCCGGAGGCGCTGGTCGACGACGTCCTGCCGCAGCCGGACGAGACCCGCTTGGCGCCCCGCGCGGGTAGGCAGAAGAACGTGGTCGTGATCACGCTGGAGTCGCACCGCGCGACGTCGACGCTCCCTCCGGACACCATGCAGTCGGTCACCCCGGTGCTCGACTCCTTGGCCGACTCGAGCATCATGCCCGAGCGCGGGTACTCCGTCCTTCCGCACACCTCGAAGGCCCTGACGGCCGTCTACTGCGGGATCGCCCCGCCGCTTGACCAGCTGAACAGCGAGGCCGATCCCGGCAGCCTTCCGGTGCGCTGCCTCCCGGAGCTGCTCGCGGACCAGGGCTACGCCACGGGCTTCTTCCAGACGGCGACGGAGCGGTTCGAGCGGCGCCGCGGAACCGTCGCCAACCTGGGCTTCGACGACTTCATGGCCGTCGACACCATGGACGACACGGGCTACCACAAGGCCAACTACTTCGGCTACGAGGACGACATCATGCTGCCGCCGCAGCGCGAGTGGCTGGAGCAACATCGCGACGGCCCATTCCTGCTCGGCATGCTGACGGTCACCGGCCACCACGACTACAAGCTCGAGGGCTACGAGACCATCGACTTCGTCGACAACCCGCTGCTGAACTCGTACCTGAACAGCATCCACTATCAGGACCGGTTCGTCGGCCACGTGCTCGACATGTTCAAGGAGCTCGGCCTCTACGAGGACACCGTGTTCGTGATCACGGGCGACCACGGCGAGGGCTTCGGAGAGCACCGGGTGTATCAGCACGACAACACCATCTACGAGGAGGGCCTCCGCATCCCGTACCTGGTGCACGACCCCTCGCGGGCGGGAAAGCTAGTCAACGGCCCGGTCAGCCAGCTGGCCGTCCTGCCGACGGTCGTCGACGCCGCGGGGTTCGACCTGGTTAGCGTCGACGAGTACTACCCGTCGCTGCTGAGCGACGAGCCGCAGCCGCCCGCGCTCGCCACCTGCTACGCCCGCGGGCGCTGCGCCGCGACGATGGAGGGCAACATGAAGGTCATCCATCACTTCGGCGACCGCCGCGATGAGGTGTACAACCTCGTCGAGGACCCCTACGAGCTGAACGACCTCGCGGCCAGCACCGACAGCGCCTGGATCCAGGAGCAGGTGGACAAGACCCTGGCCTGGTACCTGAACGCGGAGCGCAGATACCAGGCCTTCAGGGATAGCTAGCGCCTTCCCCCTCTCAGCTCGACGATGCCCGCGTCGAGCGCCTTCTGGACGGCGTCGGCCTCGGCCTGGGTGAGCTTCCCGTCGGTGACGGCGGCGTCCAGCTTCTCCTTCTGCGACGCCTCCCGCTCCGCGGTGCGCTCGGCTCGCGCCTCCTCGACGGCGGCGGCGACCTTGGCCTCTTCGAGGTTCAGCTCTTTTGCGACGGCGGCGATCAGCTGGGTCCTCCTCTCCTCCCGCTCCGCGGCGCGCTGCTCCTCGCTCCGCTCGGAGGGCCTCGCGGTCGACGACGAGTCGGACTTCAGCGACTCGCGGGCCTTCTCCAGAGCCGACTTCAGCGCGTCCTCCGTCACGCCGAGCTTGGTGGCCAGCGTGCCGGTGTCGCCGAGGCTGCCGCCCCGTGCCCCTAGGCCGCCACCGCGCGCGCCGTGTCCACCGCCGCGCCCGCGCTCGGGCTTGGTCGACGTGCCGCTGTCGCTCCCGCCGGTAGTTCCGGTGTCAGCCCCGGACGTGGCCGACGGCGTGGGCGTCGGGCTGGTCGTATCGGCGTTGGCGAGCGAGCCTGCGCCGAGCCCGAGGCCCGCGGCGAGTGCCGCGGCGGACAGGCCGGCGATCGTGGTCTTCTTCATGTGGGTTCCTTCCCGTCGGTTGTCAGGCCGGGTTGTTCGACCTGGACCGATTATTCGCGCCGACTCTGTGCTGAACCTGTGGCGGCCCTGGGAATCCCCGAAGAAGCACTCCACCGGTTCTCCTCGCATCGCTTGGCAGCAGTCGCAATGACTACGCTGGGGGTGTGAACCCCATCCGGACGTGCATCGGCTGCCGCGCTCGCGAGGAGCAGCGCCTGCTGCTGCGCCTGGTGCGGCGCAGCGACGTCGTCGTCGATGGCACCGTGCCCCGGTTGGAGGGGCGCGGCGCCTACGTGCATGCCGGATGCCTCGGGTTGGCCGTCAAGCGACAGGCGATCCGCCGTGCGTTCGGGGCGGCGGCGACGCTTGACCCGGCCCTCGTGCCGACCGACGAGGAGTCTCGCTGAGGCGCGAGTGTGAGGCCGACCGCGGCCTCATCGCGGCGAGCGGAAGGGCTCAAGCTCGCCGGTTGGTGGTGGCAATCGCGCCGCGATATGATGTCCGTCGGCCTGCGTTCGCGCGGGCACATCGTTCCACGCCCCGAGGGGCGGCAACCAGAAGGTGGGCTAACGCTCATGACCACTCGATGAGTACCCAACGATGACCAAGCACAACTAGCGGTTCCGGCCTTGGCAGGTCGGAGCCTCAAGAAGGAGAGCAGTGGCTAAGCCCCGCGTCCACGAGATCGCCAAGGAAATCGGGATCACAAGTAAAGAACTACTGGCCAAGCTTGGCGAGATGGGCGAATACGTTCGCGGCCCGTCCTCCACGCTAGAGGCCCCGGTGGTGCGCAAGATCAAGGAGACCCTCGCGGGTCCCGCGGAAGCACCCAAGACCGAGCAGGCACCCCGCCCGGCCGCGCGTCCCAGCGCCCCGGCGGCCCCTGCAGCGCCCAAGGCGCCGACGGCCCCCGCGGCTCCGACCCCCGCGGTTCCGGCCGCCCCCGCCCAGCCGACGGCGCCTGCCGCGGAAGCACCCGCGGCGCCGCGCCCCGCGACGCCGCGTCCCGCCACCCCGGCGCCTCGCCCCGCGACGCCCCCGGCACGACCCGCCACCCCGCCGGCTCGTCCGTCGACCCCTGGCGGCGCTACCCCAGGCCCGCGTCCGGGCGG
>CAYVWO010000076.1:7399-9465 GCA_964455495.1 uncultured Tessaracoccus sp. | reverse complement strand
GGGGAACTACGTGCAGGCGGCGTTGGACCGGCTGGCGCTGAACTTCGGCGAGCTTTCCCCCGCGCGGATCACGTTCGACTCGAACCTGCCGCTGGCGTCGGGCATGAGCTCGTCGTCGGCTCTCGTCGTGGCAACCGCGCTGGCCGTCGTCGACGACAACGACCTCAGGGAACGCCCGGCGTGGAGGGCGAACATCCGGGACGACCTCGACCTCGCCGGCTACCTCGCCACCATCGAGAACGGGCTCACGTTCAAGGACCTTCCCGGGCTGCGGGGCGTGGGCACGTTCGGCGGCTCCGAGGACCACACGGCGATGCTGTGCTGCGCGGCCGACACGCTGACGGAGTTCACGTTCTGCCCCATCGTTCGCCGCCGCGAGGTGCCGTTCCCCGCCGACCTCGCGTTCGTCGTCGCCGTCAGCGGCGTCCTTGCCGAGAAGACGGGCGCCGCGTTGGAGTCGTACAACCGCTCGTCGCTTACCGCGCGCGCCCTCGTCGAGGCGTGGAATTCCGCCACGGGCAGCGAGCACGCGGTGCTCGCCGACGCGCTCGACAGCGACGAGGACGCGCTCGAGGGGCTGCGCGCCGTCGCCGCCCCTGACCCCGCGCTTGCCGCGCGGCTGACGGCATTCGTCACCGAGTCGGAGGTCGCCATCCCGCGCGCGATCGAGGCCCTCGCCGACGGCGACCTCGATGCCTTCGGCCGCGCCGCCGACCTCTCCCACCGGAGCGCCGACGAGGCCCTCGGCAACCAGATCCCCGAGACCAACCGGCTCCAGGCCCTGGCCCGCGAGCTGGGCGCCCACGCGGCGGCGGGCTTCGGCGCGGGCTTCGGCGGGTCGGTCTGGGCGCTCGTCGACTCCGCCGACGCCGACGCCTTCGGCGAGCGCTGGCTGGAGCGCTACCTCGCGGAGTTCCCCGGCGTCGCCGACACCGCGTCGACGCTCGTCACGCGCCCAGGGAGCCCCGCCCGTCGGCTCGACTGAGCCACCCGATAGCCTGGACGAGAGCGAGACATCGACGTCAGGCAGGCAGGGATGAAGGACCAACTGGCGACCCTCCGGGACAAGCGGCAACGCGCCCTCGAGGGCGGCGGGGCGGAACGGATCGCGGCGCAGCACGGCAAGGGGAAGCTGACGGCTCGCGAGCGCCTGGCGATCCTCGTCGACGAGGGGTCGTTCCAGGAGTTGGGCGCGCTGGCCACCCACCAGACCACCGACTTCGGCATGGCCGAGCGCCGCCACCCGGGCGACGGCGTGATCACCGGCTTCGGGAAGATCCAGGGCCGCCGCGTCGCGATCTTCGCGCAGGACTTCACGGTGCTCGGCGGCTCGTTCTCCGAGGTGCAGTCGAACAAGATCTCCCGCATCCAGGACCTGGCCATCGAGGCGGGCATCCCGCTGATCGGCCTGAACGACTCCGGCGGCGCGCGCGTCCAGGAGGGCATCCGCTCGCTCGCCGCCTACGGCGAGGTGTTCATGCGCAACGTGCGGGCGTCGGGCGTCATCCCGCAGATCTCGCTGATCATGGGGCCGTGCGCCGGCGGCGCCGTCTACTCCCCCGCGCTCACCGACATCACGATCATGGTCGACCAGACCTCCCACATGTTCCTGACCGGGCCCGGCATCATCAAGACCGTCACGGGCGAGGAGGTCACCTCGGAGGAGTTGGGCGGCGCCTACATCCACAACGTCACCTCCGGCGTCGCGCAGCTGATCGCCGACGACGAGCAGCACGCGCTCTCGCTGACCAAGGCCCTGCTCGGCTACCTTCCCCAGAACAACGCGGAGGACCCGCCGCAGCTGGAGCCCTACGACCCCCCTGACCGGATGGACGAGGGGCTGAACACGATCGTCCCCGAGGACGACCGGATGGCCTACGACATGCGCCACGTCCTCGACCTCGTCTTCGACCGCGCGTCGCTCTTCGAGCTGCACCGCGACTTCGCGCCCAACGCGCTCGTCGGGTTCGCGCGGCTCGACGGCGCGAGCGTCGGCTTCGTCGCCAACCAGCCGCTGGCGCTGTCGGGCTGCCTCGACATCGACGCCTCCGACAAGATCGCGCGCC
>CAYVWO010000076.1:1869-7389 GCA_964455495.1 uncultured Tessaracoccus sp. | reverse complement strand
TGACGTCTACTCGATCCCGATCATCACCTTCGTCGACTGCCCCGGCTACCTGCCCGGCGTCGAGCAGGAGCACCGCGGCGTGATCCGCCACGGCGCCAAGATCATCTACGCCTACTGCCAGGCCACCGTCCCGAAGATCTCGATCGTGACGCGCAAGGCGATGGGCGGCTCGTACGTGGCGCTCAGCTCTCGGCAGATGAACAACGACGTCGCCTACGCCTGGCCGTCGGCGCAGATCGCGGTGATGGGCGCGGAGGGCGCCGCGCGGCTGCTGCACCACCGGGCGATCGCCGCGGCCGAGGACCCCGCCGCCGAGGAGGCCCGGTTCATCGCCGAGTACAAGGAGAAGTTCTTCACCCCCTACCAGGCGGCCGACGTCGGCCAGATCGACGAGGTGATCGAGCCCCGCGAGACCCGCACGCGCCTCATCCGCGCCCTGGAGGTGCTGCGCACGAAGGTCAGCCAGGACGTGCCCAAGAAGCACGGCCTGTTCCCGGTATAGGTGCGTGCCATGGCCGACCTGAGCTGGGGACTGTGGATGATGCTCATCGGGATGGGCACGGTGTTCGCGCTGCTGCTCGCGCTGATGGTGGTGCTCATCCTGATCGGGCGGCTGGACCCGCGGGAGTCGCTGCCAGCCCCCGTCGCGGCCCCGGGGGTCGCCGAGGACGCGCCCGCCCCGTCGGCGCCGGGCGTTCGGATCCTCGCCGACGGCCTGACCGAGGACCAGGTGGCCGCCATCACCGTCGCCGTCGTGATGCACGCGGATCACCGACGACGCCAGGCCGCCCCGGAGACGCGCGCCTTCGCGCCGGGCAGCCAGCTGTTCGCGAGCCGCTGGGTCGCCGTCGGCCGATCGCGCCCGCACACCCCCAGGTCGAGGAGATAGCCATGCGCCGCTACACCGTCACGGTCAACGATCACCCGCTGGTGGTCGACGTCGAGGCCGTCGGCGCGAACCTGTTCCGGGTGCAGCTCGACGGGCGGCTGGTCGACGTCGTCCTCGACGACCACCGCGACCTCGCGCACTCCCCCATCACGCCCGCGCTCACCCCGCGGGCCGAGAGCTCGCCTCCGCCCGCGGCGCCACCGTCGTCGCCGCCGGCGGAGGCCGCGCCGTCGGGCCCGGTCAGGAACAAGCTGACCGCGCCCATGCCGGGCGTCGTGTTGTCGGTCGACACGACGGTGGGGGCCGCGGTCGCGCGGGGCGACGTCGTGGCGACCCTGGAGGCGATGAAGATGGTCAACCAGCTGCGGGCGCCGCGCGACGGCGTGGTCGCGGAGATCTACGTGAACGCCGGCGACCAGGTGCGCTACGGCGAGACGCTGATCCGGTTCGAGGACGCCCCGTGAGCATGGACTCGCTCTCGTCCCTGCTGCAGGGCCTCGCGGGCCTGACGTGGCAGGGCGCGGTGATGATCGCCGTCGGGCTGCTGCTGATCTGGCTGGCGATCAAGAAGGAGTACGAGCCGCTGCTCCTGCTGCCCATCGGCGCGGGCGCGATACTCGCGAACCTGCCCTTGTCGCCGATGGTCGGCGAGGACGGGATGCTGACGCTGCTCTACGAGATGGGGGTGGGCAACGAGCTGTTCCCGCTGCTGATCTTCGTGGGCATCGGCGCCATGACCGACTTCGGGCCGCTGCTGGAGAACCCGAAGATGGTGCTGCTGGGCGCCGCCGGCCAGTTCGGCATCTTCCTGACGCTGCTGCTGGCGCTCGGTTTCGGGTTCACGCGCGAGCAGGCCGCGTCGATCGGCATCATCGGCGCCATCGACGGCCCGACGTCGATCTACGTGGCCAACCAGCTGGCCCCGGAGCTGCTGGCGCCGATCACGGTGGCCGCGTACTCCTACATGAGCCTCGTGCCGATCATCATGCCGCCGATCATGCGGCTCATGACGACGCGCAAGGAGCGCGCCATCGTCATGCCGTACACGAGCCGCGAGATCTCGCAGCGCACGCGCATCCTCTTCCCGATCGTGGTGACGATCGTCGTCGGCGTCCTCGTGCCGTTCGCGACGCCGCTGATCGGCATGCTGATGCTCGGCAACCTGATGCGCGAGTCGAAGGTCGTCGAGCGGCTGGTGGGGGCGTCGTCGAACGAGCTGGCCAACGTGGTGACGCTGTTCCTGGGCCTGGCGATCGGCTCGACGATGGTCGGCCCGAAGTTCCTCAACACCGCCACGCTGCTGATCCTGGTCCTCGGCCTAGTCGCGTTCTGCCTTGACACCGTCATGGGCGTGGCGTTCGGCAAGCTGATGAACGTGTTCTCCCGCGGCCGGTTCAACCCGTTGATCGGCGCCGCGGGCATCTCCGCCTTCCCGATGGCCGCCCGGGTCGTCCAGCGCGAGGCGCAGCGCGAGAACTTCGACAACTTCCTGCTGATGCACGCGATGGGCGCCAACGCCGCGGGCCAGGTAGCCTCCGTCGTCGCCGGCGGCGTCCTCCTGGCGCTCATGGTCTGACGGTCGTTGAGCCGGTCCCCGGCGCGAAGCGCCCGGACCGTGTCGAAGCGCCTGGCGCACGGTTCAAGGACCCGACCACAGCACGTCAGTCCAGGTGCTCGTCCTCGTAGCTGCGCGGATCGCCGACCGGCTCGAGGTGACCGGTGACGTGCAGCTCCGGGTACTCGGCGCGGATCAGGTCTGAGAGGTCCTCGAGCGCGTCGTGGCCGCGCTTCACCGTCCACTCGCCCGGCACCAGCATGTGCATCTCCATGAACGCGCGGGCGCCGGAGACGCGGGTGCGCATGGCGTGGAACTCCACGCCGTCGGAGGTGTGCTCGGCGAGGATCTCGCGGAGGCGTTCGTTGGTCTCCTTCGGCAGCGACTCGTCCATCAGGCCGCGCGACGACTCCGCGATCAACCGCCACCCGGTCACGATGATGTTCAGGCCGACGAGGATGGCGATCACCGGGTCGAGCCACAGCCACCCCGTCCACACCACGAGGCCGACGCCGACCAGGACGCCGCCCGAGGTGATGACGTCGGTCATGAGGTGATGGCCGTCGGCGCGCAGCGTGATGGAGTTGTGGCGCCTGCCCGCGCCGAGGAGGACGAGCGCGACGGCGCCGTTGATCAGCGAGGCGACGACCGTGATCAGCAGGCCGATCCCGATGCGCTCCAGCGGCTGGGGGGCGAGCAGGCGTTGGACGGCCATGATGAGGATCGCGGCGGCGGCCACGAAGATCATGACCCCCTCGACGATGGCCGAGAAGTACTCGGCCTTCGTGTGCCCGTAGTTGTGGTTCTTGTCCGCCGGCTTCGCGGCGACCCGCAGCGCGACCAGCGCGACGATCGCGGCGACGAGGTTGACGACGGACTCCGCCGCGTCCGACGCGAGGCCCACGGAGCCTGTGATGAGCCACGCCCCGGTCTTCAGGGCGATGGTCACGAGGGCGGCCGCGATGGACAGCCACGCGAACTTGGTCAGGTCGGTTCGGGTCGAGCTCACCGCCCCATCCTTGCACCACCCGGCGGCCCGACGCCGCTCAGCGCGGGATGAGGTTCCTCAGCGGACGGTCGGCGCGGAGCGCGGCGATCTGGCTGGTCAACAGCCTGTCGGCGCCGCGGGGACGACCGCCGGCGGTGTGCGGCGTGAGGATCAGGTTCGGGGCGGCCCACAGGGGCGAGTCGGCGGGCAGCGGCTCGACGGCGGTGACGTCGAGCGCCGCGCCGGCGAGGCGTCCGGACTCCAGCGCCGCGACGAGCGCCTCCTCGTCGACCGTCGTGCCCCGGCCGACGTTGACCAGCAGCGCGCCCTGCCTGAGCCGGGCCAGCCGGTCCGCGTTCAGCGCAGCGCTCGTGGCGTCCGAGTGCGGGAGGATCATGACGAGGACGTCGGTGTCGGCGAGCACGTCGTCGAGGCTCGACTCATCAACGACCGGGTAGCCGTTGCGCTCCCCCGCCGACCGCGCCACGCCTGTCACCCGCGCGCCGAGCGCGGTGAGCAGCGGCGCGAGCGTCGAGCCGATGGACCCGAAGCCCCAGATGGTGACGTTGGCGCCGTCGAGGGTCGTGACCCTGCCGTCGTACGCGCGGGGTCGCAGTGTCCCGCCGAGGCGGCCGTCCCACTGCCGCTCGGCCTGGCGGGCCAGCGCCAGGGGGAGGTTGCGCAGCAGCGCGAGGGTGAGGCCCAGCGCGTGCTCGGCCACCGGGCCGTCGTGCAGGCCGACGCCGGAGCAGATGGGCACCCGCGGATCGAATCCGGCGCCCACCACGACGTCGGGCCCCGCTTGAAAGCCCTGCACCAGCCGGAGCTCGGCGAGGCGCTCCGCGGCGTCGCGGAGCACGCCCGCGGGCTGCCCCCACGCCACCAGCACCTCGGCGTCGAGGTGCTCCTCGGCGACGGGTTCGCGGGTGGGGACGACGACGATCTCGACGCCCTCGATCACGGGCAGCGCGCCCTTGTATGCGTCCGGGACAAGCACCTTCATGTCTGCTCCTTCATGGCCCTCACCGTACTGGCCACCCTACGGCCTACGGACCACACACGTCCGAGCCTCGTTCTCGAGCTTCCTGACGCTGCCCGCCAGATCGCGTCCACCCGCGCGGGGGACCACGAGGTGATCCCCGGCGTCGGGCCCGGATACAATGCGCGGGTGCTGACGATGCAAGACGCTCTGCGACGACTCTCCGACTACTGGACCGACAAGGGCTGCCTGACCTGGCAGCCCTTCAACACGGAGGTCGGCGCGGGCACGATGAACCCCGCGACGGTGCTGCGGGTGCTCGGGCCCGAGCCGTGGGACGTTGCCTACGTCGAGCCGTCCGTGCGGCCCGACGATGCGCGCTACGGCGAGAACCCCAACCGCCTGCAGACGCACACGCAGTTCCAGGTGATCCTGAAGCCCGAGCCTGGCGACCCGCAGGAGCTGTACCTCGGCTCGCTCGAGGCCCTCGGCATCGACCTCTCGAAGCACGACGTGCGCTTCGTCGAGGACAACTGGCAGCAGCCGGCTATCGGCGCGTGGGGCCTCGGCTGGGAGGTGTGGCTGGACGGCATGGAGATCACGCAGTTCACCTACTTCCAGCAGGTGGGCGGGCAGAACCTCGACCCGATCCCCGTCGAGCTGACCTACGGAGTCGAGCGCATCCTGATGGCGCAGCAGGGCGTGACGCATTTCAAGGACATCGTCTACTCCATCGCCTCCGACGGCCGCCCCGTCACCTACGGCGAGGCGCTCGGCCAGCAGGAGTACGAGATGAGCCGCTACTACCTCGACGACGCCGACGTCGAGGCCAACCGCCGCCTGTACGAGACCTACGTCGGCGAGGCCACGCGGATGGTCGAGAAGCGCCTGCCCGTGCCGGCGCACAACTACATCCTGAAGTCGAGCCACGCGTTCAACGTCCTCGACGCCCGTGGCGCCATCTCGACGACGGAGCGCGCGAAGGCCTTCGCCACCATGCGCCGCCTGATGCGCGACACGGCAGCCCTCTGGATCGAGCGGCGCCAGGAGTTGGGTTTCCCACTGAACCGCGAGGCGATCGTTTCCGAGGCCGGCGTCGAGGTTGCTGA
>CAYVWO010000076.1:249-1859 GCA_964455495.1 uncultured Tessaracoccus sp. | reverse complement strand
GCCCCGCCCCCACCCAGCACCTCGCGCCCCAGCCCCTCGCGCTCGAGATCGGCGCCGAGGAACTCACCCCGCACGTGGTGCCCCAGACCATCGACGCTGTCCGCGCCGCGCTGACGGAGAAGCTGGCCGCGACGCGCCTCGCGCACGGCGAGATCGCCGTCGAAGGTACCCCGCGCCGCATCGTCGCCACCATCGCCGACGTCGCCCCCAGCGAGCCCGACGCCGAGCAGCTCCGCAAGGGGCCGAAGTGGTCGGCGGCGTTCGACGCCGAGGGCAACCCCACCAAGGCGCTCCAGGGCTTCATGCGCGGCCAGGGCGTGACGGCCGACCAGGTCGAGAAGGCCGAGATCGGCGGCAACGAGCACGCCGTGGTCAAGGTCGCGGTCCAGGGCCGAGGCGTCCTCGACGTGACGGGCACCATCCTCGCCGACGTCGTGACCGGCCTGCGCGCCGAGAAGAACATGCGCTGGAACGACCCGAAGCTGTCGTTCTCGCGCGCGATCCGGTGGATCGTCGCGCTGTGGGGCGACACCGTCGTCCCCGTCCAGGTGTCCGAGCTGACCGCCGGGCGCACCACCTACCTGCAGCGCCCCGTCGCGGGCGAGGAGTCGGGCAAGCGCTCCGACGGCGCCCTCGTGGGCCGCGTCGAGGTCGCCTCCGCCGACGATCTCCTTCCGACGATCGCCGCCGGCTCCATCGAGCTGTCCAGCGACGCCCGCCGCGCGTCCATCGTCGCGCAGGCCCAGGCGCTGGCCGCCGGAGTCGGCGGCACCGTCGACGCCGAGGGCGAACCCGCGCTCGTGGCCGAGATCACCAACCTCGTCGAGGACCCGCACGGCGTGCTGGGCAACTTCGACGAGCGCTACCTGGAGCTGCCCGCGCGGATCCTCACCACCGTGATGCGCAAGCACCAGCGCTACCTGCCGGTGTACCGCGGCGGCGCGCTCGCGGCGCACTTCGTCACGATGGCCAACGGCCTGTGCGACGACGACACGGTGCGCGCGGGCAACGAGTCCGTGATCCGCGCGCGTTACGAGGACGCGCTGTTCTTCTGGAACGCCGACCTGCAGACCGCCAGGGCCGACGAGTTCGTGCCCGGCTTGGACAAGCTGACGTTCGAGGACCGGCTGGGTTCCGTCGGGCTGCGCGCGCGTCGGATCGCCGACGTCGCCTCCCGCCTGGGCGCCCGGGTCGGCCTCTCCGGCGAAGAGCTGGCGACCCTCACGCGGGCCGGGGAGCTGGCGAAGTTCGACCTCGCCACCCAGATGGTGGTGGAGATGAGCTCGCTTGCCGGGTTCATCGCACGCGAGTACGCCGTTCGCATGGGCGAGACCGAGGCCGTCGCGGACGCGCTGTACGAGATGGAGCAGCCGCACACCTCCGCCGACCCCGTCCCCGCCTCGGTGCCCGGCGCGCTGCTGGCGCTCGGCGACCGGTTCGACCTGCTGGCCGCGATGTTCGCTCTGGGTGCCAAGCCCACCGGCTCCTCCGACCCGTTCGGCCTGCGCCGCGCGGCCCTGGGTGTGGTACGGATCCTGCGCGAGTCGGCGGGCACTCCCCTGGAGTCGTTGACCATCCGCGCCGGCCTCGAGGACGCTGTCGCACGTCTT
>CAYVWO010000076.1:0-239 GCA_964455495.1 uncultured Tessaracoccus sp. | reverse complement strand
CAGGGCGTGGACGTCGCCCCCGACGCTGTGGACGCGGCGTTGGAGTTCACCGTCGGACGTTTCGCGCAGCTGCTGCGCGACGAGGGCACCTCCGCCGATCTCGTTTCCGCGATCCTGCCCGCCGCCGACGCCCCCGGCCGCGCCTCGCGCCTGCTCTCCGAACTGTCGTCGTCGGCGGACGACTCGCGCCTCCGCAACCTGGTCGCAACCCTAGTCCGCATCACGAGGATCCTTCCTAA
>CAYVWO010000075.1:0-9468 GCA_964455495.1 uncultured Tessaracoccus sp. | reverse complement strand
AGTTATCCGTCAAAGCCCGCTGGCGACGTAGTTGCCGATGTTTGTGAAGATGTACCCCATGGGTGACATTTGGCAGAACCTGATGCTGACCGGCGTGGTGATCGTCGTCGCGGCCGTGCTGCGCGCGGTGCTGAGGTTCGCGATCCGGCGCACGGTGCGGGTGCTGACCAGTAGGGAACACCACGCGAACGACGACCTCGGTGCCAAGGCCCGCCGCGTGCTGGAGAAGGCGAGCGGGGCGGCGACGGCGCGGCACCGGCAGCGCGTCGAGACCCTGGGCTCGCTGCTGCGCAACGTCGTCGATGTCGTCCTCGTGGTCCTGGTGGTGCTCACCATCCTCGCCATCTTCGGCGTGCCCATGGGGCCGCTCGTCGCGTCCGCGGGAGTCGGTGGCGTCGCGCTCGGCTTCGGCGCGCAGTCGCTGGTCAAGGACTACCTTTCAGGCATCTTCATGCTCACCGAGGACCAGTTCGGCGTCGGCGACCTCGTCCAGATCGGACCGCTGACCGGGACCGTGCAAGAGGTCACCCTGCGCGTCACGCGCCTGCGCGACGCCTCGGGAACCGTCTGGTACGTGCGCAACGGCGAGGTGCTGACGCTCGGGAACGTGTCGCAGGGGTTCTCCACCTCCGTGATCGACATCCCCATCGCCGTCGGTGAGGACCCGGAGAAGGCCAAGGAGGTGCTGCGGGCCGCCGTCGTCCCCATGGCCGACGAGGAGCCCTGGTCCGACGTGCTGCTCGAGGCCCCCGACGTCCTCGGCGTCGGCGCCGTCACCGCCACCGAGATCACCATCCAGATCCGGATCAAGACCGGTCCCAACCAACAAGCCGCGCCCACGCGCGCCGTCCGCGAGCGTGCCGTGTGCGCCCTCGCCGACGCCGGTTTCGGCTCCAGCGCTCCCTGAGCGCCCTGACTCAACCAGCGGTTTGTTCGGCGCTTCGCATACGCTGGACCCGCCGTAATGGCGTAGGAGTGGAGGAAGTCAATGGCGCAATCGGGTAAGCGACCTGCCGGCGGGTCTGGCTCGCACGGGGCCAAGGCCGCCCCGAAGGGGTCGCGCGCGAAGCGATTCTGGAAGCGACTCGGCCTCACGGCGCTCGTGGCGTTCATCGTCGTCGGGTTGAGCGGCATGGGGGCCTTCTTCTTCCTCTACGCGACGACCGACCTGCCGGACCCGAACGCGGACTTCCAGACCAACACCACGTTCATCTACTACCGCGACGGCGAGGAGAAGTTGGGGTCGCTCGCGGTGCAGAACCGGCAGACCATCAGCTACGCGGAGATGCCGCAGTTGATGAAGGACGCCGTCGTCGCCGCCGAGAACCGCACGTTCTGGGAGGATCCCGGCTTCTCGGTCACCGGCATCGCGCGCGGCGCGTTCTCCATCGCGACGGGCGGCGAGGTGCAGGGCGGCTCCACCATCACGCAGCAGTACATCAAGATTCTCTACCTCGACTCCGGCCAGCGGCTCTCCCGCAAGGTGCGCGAGCTCATGCTGGCCATCAAGATGGGCCGCGAGCTGCCGAAGGAGCAGATCCTTGAGGGCTACCTCAACACCATCTACTTCGGCCGCGGCGCCTACGGCATCCAGGCCGCGGCGCGGTCCTTCTTCCTCAAGGACGCCAAGGACCTGACGCTCGAGGAGGCCGCCGCGCTGGCCGCCATCCTCAACAACCCGGCGGCGTTCAACCCGTCGGGCGGCGAGGAGAAGCTGGAGAAGCTGCTCGGCCGCTACCAGTACGTGCTCGACGGCATGCTCGAGATGGGAGCCATCACGCAGGCCGAGCACGACCGCGCCCACCCCGCGCTGCCCGAGTTCCCCGAGGTGCCGGTCAACGACCGCTACGGCGGCTGGAAGGGCTTCCTGATCAAGGAGGTCGAGAACGAGCTCGAGGAGAAGGGCTTCAGCGAGGCCGAGATCCAGGGCGGCGGCCTGCAGATCATCACCACGCTCGACAAGTCGATGCAGGCGGCAGCGGCCAAGACGGGCAAGGAGTACCCGAAGAAGGCGGCGGAGGCAGCTGCGGGCGACCCCGATCCCGCGGACCTCCACGTCGCCATCACCTCCGTCGACACCGCCACCGGCGGCATCCTCGCGCTCTACGGCGGCCCCGACTTCGTGAAGAACTCCCGCAACTGGGCCACTACCCCGCGCGCCGCCGCGTCGACGTTCAAGGCCTTCGCCACCGTCGCGGGACTCCGCGACGGGTTCGGGCTCAACTCCGTCTTCAACGGCAACACGTTCACCCCGCGCGGCGACTCGAAGACCATCCGCAACGAGTTCAGCCACCAGTACGGCCCGGTAACGCTCCGCAGGGCAACCGCAGACTCCATCAACACCGCGTTCGTCGACATGACCGAGCAGATGGACGACGGCGCCAACAAGGTGGCCGCGGCCGCGAACGACGCGGGGGCCCCGACGAACCGCGGCTGGAACATCAACAACCGCATCGCGCTCGGCGCCGCCGAGGTCAGCCCGGTGAACATGGCATCCGCCTACGCGACGTTCGCGAACTCGGGCGAGCGCAACGAGGCGCACATCGTCGACCGCGTCCTCGACCGCAACGGCGACGTCGTCTACGCGGCGACGGCGAACGGCGAACAGACCATCGACGAGAACGTCGCGGCCAACGTGACCGACGCGCTCACCTCTGTCGTCTCGGAGGGCACGGGCACGAGGGCCTCCGCGCTCGGCCGCCCGGTCGCGGGCAAGACCGGTACCAACGACATCGACGGCGACATCACGTCGGCCTGGTTCGTCGGCTACACCAAGCAGATCTCGACGGCGGTCATGTACGTGGCGGGTGACTCCGGCGTGGAGGACCTGGAGACGTTCAAGCGCCCCCAGGACAGCACGTTCTTCGGGTCCACCTGGCCGCTGATGACCTGGGTCGACTACATGACGGCGGCCACCGACGGGATGCCCGTCGAGCAGTTCGACCGGGCCCGCGACATCCGCCCCGAGCGGGGGAAGACGGCCGGGCCCTCCCCCTCGTCGTCGCCCAGCCCGACGGAGTCGCCGTCGCCGTCGCCCACCCCGACGGAGTCGCCGTCGCCGACCCCCACGCAGGAGCCGACAAAGGAGCCCACCTCGACGCCGACCACCGAGCCGACGCCCACCGAGGAGCCGATCACGCCGGAGGAGACCCCGACGCCGCAGGAGACCCCGACGCCGGAGAAGACCGCGACGGTGTCGGCGCCCAAGCGGCCCGCGCCCACGGCCCCCGCCGTCACCGCCGACGCGGAGCCGTGACCGACGCTCTGATCCCGCGCCTCGGCGGCCCGATGGGGCGCCACGCCCTGCGCGCCGGGCCCTGGTTCACCCCGCTCCCGTGGGCCGTGTTCGTCGCCGCGGGGGTGTTCTCGCTGCTGTTCCTGCGGCACGTGCCGTGCCTCCAGACCGACGCAGCCGACGTCGTCAACCCCTACATCCGCGCCTGCTACTCGGACCTGCAGCCGATCTTCCTCGGCGAGGGCCTCGGCTTGGGCGGCTCGCCGCTGACCTCGGATCAGATGACGCTGCCGCCGCTGATCGCCGTGTTCGTCCTCGCGTGCCGCGCCGTCGCCGTCGCGCTGGGGGCGCCGGTTAGCGTCGGCGCCACGCTGCAGGAGCAGGTGGACGCCAGCGTCGCGTTCTTCGCCGTCACCGCCGTCGCGCTGTTCGTGTGCTTCCTGGTCGTGGTGCTGTGCGTGAGCAGGCTCGGGCGCGGGCACACGCGAGCGCCTAGTTGGGACGCGATGCTGATTGCCGGCTCGCCCGTCGTGTTCGCCGTCGGGCTCATCGACTGGACCCTGCTGCCGCTGGCGCTGACCGCCGTCGGGCTGGTTCTGCTCTTCCGCGGCGCGGTGGTCCCCGGGGCGATCATGCTGGGGATCGCGGCGTCGGCGGGGACCATGCCGATCGCCGTCGTGCTGGCCGTGGTGGTCGCCGTCGGGCTGCGCCGCGGCTGGCGGACGGCGACGACGGTGGGGGTCGGCGCGGCGGCCTCGTTCCTTCTGGTGCACGCGCCGCTGCTGATCTCCGACGCCGGCCGCGTCTTCGCGTTCTACCACGGCGAGGTCAACAAGGAGACCGGCTACGGCTCGATCTGGTACCTGCTGGAGCTGATGGGCCTGCCGCTGCGCGCCACCGGCTCCTTCGGGTTTGCGGTGCTGATGCTGCTGCTCGGCGTGTTCATCGCCTGGTTGTACGTGACGGGCCGACGTCCGCGGGTCGCGTCGCTGGTGGCCGTCGTGGTGTTGGCGACGGCGCTGCTCGGCCCGGCCTTCCCGCCCCAGACCGCGCTCTGGCTGCTGTTCGTCGTGGTGCTGGCGCTCCCCGGCCGGACGGAGCTGACTGCGCTGACCGCGACCCAGGTGGCCTACTACCTGGCGATCTGGGGCTGGCTGGGCGGCGGCCTGACCCTCGCCCAGTCGGGCCCGTACCTGCTCTACTGGCTGGCGATCGCCTTCCGCTGGGGAGTCGAGTGCTGGCTCCTGGTTCGGATCCTCCGAAGCTTCCGGTAGGCATGTGCACGTCAGTCTTCCTCGTCGGGGAAGAACAGGTCTTCGATGGTGCAGTCGAACGTGGCCGCGAGGCGGAACGCGAGGGGGAGCGAGGGGTCGAACCGGCCCTTCTCCAGGGAGATCACCGTCTGGCGTGACACCCCCAACTCATCGGCCAGGCGCTGCTGGGACCAGCCGCGGAGCTGGCGCTGATCGGGGAGCGCGTTTCGCATCAGCCTTCTGCCTTCCGGATCGCCAGGTACCGCACGCCGAAGTCCACGCTGCCGAGGACCCACAGCGCCCCGAGGAGCAGCGCGGGGGCGACGGTGAGGTTGAAGATGGCGACGACACCCGTGCCGAGGCCGATGACGAGCATCAGGTCCCCGAAGGCGCCCATCGCCGCGCGTTCGAACCAGAGGTTCTCGACGTTCTCCTCGGCGTTCTTGGAGGCGCCGGTGATCGTCGAGCGATCGACGAGGACGACCCAGGCGAGCGCGGTGGACACCGGCAGCATGACGACGACGAAGATGGCGAGCGCGACCCACGGGCGCGACGGGTGGCCGACCGCGATGTAGATGCCGCCGACGGCGGAGGCCAGCGCCGCTCCGAGGACCAGCGAGACCGCGATCAGTCTGCCCGTCCCTCCGCCGAGGACCCGGGACCGTCCCCATCGGGTCTGTCGCTCAGTCGTGTTCGTGTTCATGAGGGTCTCCTTCCACCTGTTGGTAAAGGAAACTGTACAGTCAAGTAAACTGTACGTCAAGGGCGCTTGACTATCTCATCTGCCGTGACCGTCGTCATGCGGGTGGTGACCGGGACCTCGTCGCCTACCTTGACCATCGGATCCGAGCCGGGGACGAATAGCATCGACGAGTGCATGTGCGGGGGCTCGGCGAAGGCGCGCTTGCGGCCGCCGATGGTGAACGGCGACAGGGAGCGGTTGAGCGCCGCCTGCATGCCCTCGGCGACGGTGACCAGACGCTTCCTGAGCGTGCGCTGGGGAACCGGGGCCGCCATCGCGACGCCCTCAGCGGTGCCGCCGGAGACGACGATGACGAAGCCCGCCCTCGGCACCGGCACCTGGTGGTAGCCGATCCGCTGCCCCTTCGTCACCGGGTCGACGTCGAGCACCGTCGCGGTGGTCTTGTAGGCGGTCTTGTCGCCCAGCCACAGCCGGGTTCCCACCCGCATCCGCGTGGGGACCTCGAGCTCGCCGGCAAGAGTGCGGTAGTCGTCGACGCTCAAGTGCGACACCCAGACCGGCGCGGGAAAGGCGTCGACGGCGGCGTCGGCGAGCCGCCGCGCCTCGTCGAGCGACCCGCTCGCCGGCAGGTGGATCGCCCAGCCCTCAACCCGCTCCTTGAGCCGGTCCGCCGCGCGAAGCGCCGCGACCGCGTCGAAAGGTGCGCTTCCGGCTGCCGGACCTTTCGACACGGTGCTCGGCTGGCGCCTCGCGACCGGCTCAAGGAGCGTGGGGGTGGTCAGGCCGTGGCGGAGCATCGACGTCGCAAGCTCGACGATGATCCGCGCCGTCGGGTGCGACTCGGCGATGGCGCTCAGATCCTCGGCGCGCGAAACGGTCGCGATCACGCGCGGGTCGTCGAGCAGCGCGGTGGCCACCGCGTCGAACGGGCGCCAGGGGTTCAGCACCACGACGTCGCCGCCCCAGCCGCCGGCGCGGACCCGAGCGACCTCCTGCGCGATGCCGACGGCAATGGTGTCGACCCCCAGCTCGGTTGCGCGCGCGGCCAGTAGCTCCAACCCGAAGCCGTAGCCGTTTCCCTTCGCGACGGGGACGAGGCCGGGAACCTCCGCGAGGAGTGCACGCTGGTGCGCGTCCCAGCGCGCGCCGTCGATGTTCAGGACGAGGGACATGGGCTCACCGCTTCGGAGTGGGGATGGGGGCAGGGGCGCTTTGGGCGAGGGGGCGCACGGCCGGATGTGGGTGCAGGCGACCGGGTTCAGGCACCGTCACCGGCGCTTCAGATAGAGCATGAACGCGGCGTAAAGGGCCTTGTTGATGGGGTAGTCCCACTCGCCGAGGTAGGCGACGGCCTCGCCGCCGGTGCCGACCTTGAACTGGATCAGGCCGATCTCCGGGTCGTCGGCCCCCACGCCCTCCGTGATGCCGCGCAGGTCGTAGACGGCGCAGCCCGCGGCGGCGGCGTCGCGGATCATCTGCCACTGGATGGCGTTCGAGCCGCGCACCTCGCGCTTCGCGTTGGACGAGGCGCCGTAGGAGTACCAGGCGTGCTCGCCGACGCGCACCATGGTCGTCGCGGCCACCAGGTCGCCGTCGTGCTCCGAGAGGTACAGCCGCATCCGGCCGTCCTCCTCGGCGTTCAGCGCGTCCCACATCGTCTCGAAGTAGGCAAGCGAGCGGCCGGTGAAGCCGTCGCGCTCGGCGGTCTCTCGGTAGACGTCGTGGAAACGAGCGAGGTCGGCGCGCTCGCCAAGGCGCACGACGACGCCCTCCTTCGCCGCCTTCTTGATGTTGCGGCGCCACAGCTGGTTCATGCCCTTGAGGAGCTCGTCCTCGGTCTTCTGGGCGCCGTCGGCGTGGCGAAGGGGGAGTTGGAAGTTGAACATCGGCTGGCCGGCGGCGAAGCCCTCGCCGTGCTCGTCGGTGCTCCAGCCGCCGTGCAGCAGGGTGTTGCGCAGGCGGGTGGCGACGAGGTCGGTCGCGTCGGGCGCGGCTTGGCTGAGCCGCGTGACGGCGTCGTCGGCGACGGCGGACTTGATGGTGTCGGCGTACCAGCGGCGGTGCACGAGCGTCGGCCCGATGCGGACGGCGAACGCCTTCCTGGACTTCGCGTACGCCACGAGCGCGCGCAGGTGCTCGCTGACATCGGTTCGCCCCCAGTCGAGGACAGGCCCCTCGGGCAGGTACGCGAGGTAGCGGCGCAGCTTCGGCAGCTGCCGGTAGAGGACCAGCCCGACGCCGGTCAGCTCCCCGCCGTCGAAGAACCCGACGGTCTCCGACCGCCACTCCGGCTTCACCTTCCCCCACGCGGGCGTCTGCAGGAACGACGCCGACCCGCGGTCGGCGACGAAGCCGAGATGCTGCTCGGCGGAGATGGGGCGTACCTCGATGCTCACGGGCCCAGGCTACCGGTTAGTGGTCCTTACCTTCCGCTCCTTGAGCCGGGCACACGTGCGAAGCACCGTGCCCGCGTCGAAAGGCTGGTGACGATGCCATGGGCCTGAACCACGTCCATGAACCGTGCGCCAGACCTTTCGACGCAGTCGCGGTCGACTTCGTCGACGCGCCTGGCTCAAGGAGCGGAAGGTAGGCTCGCCCGCATGACTGATATGAATACCAAACCAGAGGTGGACTTCCCGGGCGGGGAGCCGCCGGTCGATCTCGATATCACCGACATCGTCGAGGGCGACGGCGCGGAGGCGAAGGCCGGCGACGTCGCGCACGTGCACTACGTCGGCGTCGCCTTCAGCAGCGGCGAGGAGTTCGACTCGTCCTGGAACCGCGGCGCGGCGCTGTCGTTCCCACTGGGCGCCGGGCACGTCATCCGCGGCTGGGACCAGGGCATCCAGGGGATGAAGGTGGGCGGCCGACGTCAGCTCGTCATCCCCAGCCACCTCGCGTACGGCGAGCGCGGCGCCGGCGGCGTGATCGCCCCGGGCGAGACGCTGATCTTCGTCTGCGACCTCGTCGGCCTCAACTAGTCCCGGGCACGCAAGAGCCCGCCTCGTCCATGTGGGGGGATTCTGGACGAGGCGGGCTTGTTCAGCGTCGTGATCGGTTCGCGCTCGCGACGCAATTCTGAGAATAGCTGAGAAAGTCTCAGAAAGCTAGGTCTACTGCAGAACCGATGCGATCGACTCCGCGAGCACCGGGTCGACGGTGATGTCGGCGACGCGGCGGCCGTCGGCCGACTTCGCCAGGTGCTCCCGGTACGCGGCGACCATCTGGGCGATGGCCTCCTCGTCGCTCACCGCGCCGGTGTCGACGACGAGGTCGAAGTTCTTCTCGTCGGCCCAACCCGCGCCGTAGATGCGCTTCGTGAAGCGGGCGCGCGTCTTGTCGTCGCGCTTGATCTTCTCGGCGGCCTCCTCCTCGGTGATGCCGTCGCGCAGCGCGATGCGGTGCGCGCGCACCTCGAGCGGGGCGGAGACGAAGACGTCGAGCGAGTCGGCGTAGTCGCCGAGGACCGCGAACCCGCCGCGGCCGAGGATGACGACATCGCCCTGGGCCGCAATGGCCTCGATGGTCTTGTTCATCCACTCGATGGTCCAGACGCTGTCCTCCTGGTAGAGCTCCCAGAAACCCGGCGCCTTCTCGCCGTACAGGTTGTCGAGGTGGATCAGGCCGTACTGCTTGATGACGCCGTTGATGGTCGACTTGTCGGCGAACTTCCAGCCGAGTTCCTTGGCGAGGCCACGGGCGATGCGGCCGCCGTGGCTGCCCAGCTGACGCGAGATGGTGATGACAGACACAATTCCTCCTAGGGCCGCCTTGTACTGACAAAGACGGAGTGTCTCCGATTCTAGGTGACAAACCACCGAAGGGGCACCCCTGGGGTGCCCCTTCGATGGATGCCTGCTGGCGGCAGCTCGTTGGTTACGCGGCCTGATCGACCTCTAAGCGCTGCCCGGCGTTCACGTCGCTCAGCTTCTCGCCGATCGTCATGCCGTAGAACGAGCGGTACACGAAGAACATGCTGGCGATCAGGAACACGACGGCGAGCACCGCGGTGAGCGTGCCGCCGCCCTGGTCCTTGAGGCTGACCGCGAGCTCGACGGCGAGCAGGCCGAACAGCGTCGCGAACTTGATCACCGGGTTGAGGGCAACCGATGAGGTGTCCTTGTAGGGGTCGCCGACGGTGTCGCCCACGATGGTCGCCTCGTGCAGCGCCGTTCCCTTGGCCGCCAGGTCCACCTCGACCAGCTTCTTCGCGTTGTCCCACGCGCCGCCGGCGTTGGCCATGAAGATGGCCTGGTAGAGGCCGAACAGGGCGATCG